>JAGXLQ010000008.1 GCA_018334595.1 Candidatus Bipolaricaulota bacterium
GGCGATTGAAGAGCTGGTGCTGTTGGTCTGCCACCTGGGCACAATAGAAAAACAGGAACACCCTGACTTCGGTACAGGGAGCATTAGCACGTTAAAAATTGAGGGGGGCTACGAGAAATACAGCGCCGTCGTCCCGGATAAGTGCCGGGCGATTATAAGTAGGTTGCTGGTCCCGGGGGAGACAATCGAAACTGCGCTGGAAGACGTTGAGGCGCTCGTCGATATGTTGAAACTGGAATCAGATATCGACGTCGAAAATATACCGCCGTCATACAACCCTATCGTTCAGCCCCGAGGAGAAGAGATATTTAAAGTTACGGAGGAAAACTACGAGCTGGCGCTGGGATTGAAACCGGAATTTGGCTACATCAACAGCATAAACGACGGCAATATATTTGTGGACCGGGAGAATATACCGACGGTGGCGTTTGGGCCGAGGGGAGAAGGGTACCACGAAGCGAACGAGTACGTGGAAATTGGATCACTGGTTCCCTTAACGAAGGCCTACATCGGTATAGTCCTTGATTACTTGAGTTGATGTTTTGGTTAGCGATCCAGTTTAGGCAAATAAGAATTATTACTTTGAGAGGAGGTAAGGGTGGAAGAAAACCAGATTAAGGAGGTTGTCGATAATATTCCCGAGTACGACAGGTTTTTTACGGTGGACGAGTTAAAAGAAAGGTCGAAAAAACTTGCCGAAGAATACCCGGCCGTCAGACGAGAGTTTGTCGGCGAGTCGAGAAACGGCGAACCCTTAGAGGCCCTTTACATTGGAGAAGGAGACAAAACTGCACTCCTGTTTGCCATGCCCCATCCCAACGAGCCGATCGGCTCTATGACGCTGGACTATCTTTCGGAGGTTCTGGCCCGAGACGAGGATTTGCGAAAGTCACTTAACTTCAAATTCATAATTATAAAGTGTATCGACCCTGATGGCACCCGGCTGAACGAGGGCTGGTTTGCCGGCCCCTTCACGCCGTTGAACTACGCTAGCAATTTCTATCGTCCACCGGGACACCAGCAGGTCGAGTGGACTTTCCCGATTGATTACAAGGACCTCCATTACGACGAGCCGATAAAGGAGACCGAGGCATTGATGGAGATTATGGAGGAGGAAGTTCCTGATTTCCTTTACAGCCTCCATAACGCCGGATTCGGGGGGGCATACTTTTACCTGAGCGGCCCGTCTGAGCCGCTGTACGATAAACTACGGGAAGCCTCCACCGCTATGGATATACCGCTACACCTTGGTGAGCCCGAGGTCCCATACGCGGAAAATCTGTCGGATGCGATCTACAAGATGATTGCCACCGTGGAGACGTATGACTACATGGAGAAATACACGGACGAGAACCCTGCAGAGATCATAAACAACGGTACGGGCAGCACCGACTACGCGAAACGGCTTAACGAAGATGTCTTTTCTTTAGTTTGTGAGGTCCCGTATTTTTTCGATCCGAAAATCGGCAACTACGAAGAATCAGACGTAATACGGAGAGAGGCCGTGCTGGATGGGGTAAGGCTGAGCGAAGATATGTACGCGTACCTTGAAGAAAAGTACGACAATATAGAAAGCCTTCTTACTCATGAGTCCAAGTTCAAGGAGACTATAGACGAGTACCTGAGGATGATGGAACAACAACACGAATCCAAGAGGGGTTGGGCTGAAATCAACGACGAACTGGACGCTCCGGCTACGGTATCGCAGAAATTCGACAACTACGTCGTAACCCGGTTCTACCGAATGCTGGCTTACGGCATGTTTATCAGGATGATCGGCGAACAGATCAATCGGACGAATTCTCCGGAGGAGACGGACGAGCTAAAAAAGGTGAAGCTGGAGGTAGAGACGGAACTGAAGCGACACGACGATATTCTTTTGGGCGACCTTGACTACGAGGTAATTCCGATAAGAAAGCTAGTTGGAGTGCAGCTTCGAGCTGGATTGGAAAGTTTGAACTACGTCAACGAGAGAAATACATAAACTGACGGGAGGTGGTACCGCAAAACGGCAATATAGCTAACCACTGGGCTAAAAACTTTTTCCTTTAAGAGGTGTTTATTAAATGTCAACCATTAGTTCAAACCGAATGAGAATTACAATTTCCCTGATAGTGACGATAATACTTATGACGACGCTTGTTGCTTTCTCCGCTGAGCCCAAACAGGGCGGAACGCTCACTATTAGAGGAACCGACCTTCAGAATATTGACCCGATGCAGTTGTTAGGAAGAAATGACGATGTGTACATTGCCGATCAGGTCTTCGATGCGTTAACCTTCCCCAGCGCCAAGCCCGGACAGGAACTTGAGCCCGCCCCTTTACTGGCAAAAAGCTGGGAAAAACCGGACGACACTACCTGGGTGTTCCACCTGAGAGAGGGCGTAACTTTCCAGGACGGAAACGAGGTCTTCCCCGAAGGCGAGGCACGGGAAGTGGTTGCTGAAGACGTCGTCTATTCCATTAACCGCGCTTTAGATATGGCGGAGGGCCTGATGCTTGATTCCGTTAGCGGAGCGATGGCGATCGATAAGTACACAGTTGAAGTTACTACGGACGTACCCCAGCCATTCCTGCTTCATTCACACCACCTCGGCGGAGTTAGAATCGTCCCCAGGGAAGCAGTGGAGAAGTTAGGGGACAAGATGACTACACACCCTGTAGGTTCCGGCCCATTTGAAATCGTATCGTTTACCCCAGGCGAAGAGGCAGTCCTGAAAAAGAATGAGGACTACTGGCTCCCTGTAAATCTCGACGAAATCCGCTACGTGGTTATCCCCGATTCCACTTCAGGTGTTCTTGCCCTGGAGTCAGGCAGAGTGGACCTGAACGTCCTCGTGCCTACCGATGAAGCCCCACGCCTGCTGGAAGAAGGGTTCAACGTTAAGACGCGGGCTTACTCATATCGTGGGATTGGGTTTAACGTTACCCAGCCACCGTTCAACGACTGGCGGGTCCGTGAGGCAATCTCGATGGCGCTTGACGTCGATACGGCCTGGAAGGCAGTCATTCCTCCAGAACTTGGAGAGCGAGCATACGGCCAGGTCCCGCCCATCTTCAGTATGGGATATGACCCCGAAGGCCTGAAACCGCTTGACGAGTACAACTTGGAAGAGGCGAAACTACTGTTGAAGGAAGCGGGCTGGGAAGACAGCGATGGTGACGGGACGCTGGACAAGGACGGAAAGCCGCTGTCGTTTGACATAAAGACGTTTGGTGGTTCCCAGGTAAGGATACTGACCATCCTGGTCACCCAGCTAAAGGAGATCGGGATCGACGCCAGCATCTTGCAGCAGGATATTTCTGTCTGGGCTGATGACTTAATAATGGGTAATAGCGGGGTCTTCTTTGATTTCAGCTACGCCGGTCTGACGGGATTAAAATCCATGTTCCACGGGGACAACATCGAGGCCAGCAACACCCACTACCTGAATGACCCAGCGGTAAACTACCTCCTGGACAGGGCGTCGCGGACGATGAATTTTGAGGAGAGAAGCAGTCTATGGAAGAGGGCTCAGCGGATAGTTGTCGAAGAACGGGCGATCATACCCATGTTCTTCGAAGGCACGCCCTCTATCGCCAACACGCGTGTGCACGATTGGATTGCACCCGGCTGGGGTATGCAGATTGTCACTCCCGAGAACAACGTCTGGGTGGAATAGGGAGAAAGATTCTACTTTGGACATATTCTCTGAATAGAAGGGCTGTCGAGATAGACAATTAATCGTAAATTAATCTATACTGATTGGGCAAAGGCCGCAGACCTTTGCCCAATCTTTTAGGGGATAGTCAAAATAACGAGGGATCTCAAGTGACTGATTACATCGCTCGAAGGCTGCTAGTTGCGGTGTTCACTCTGTTCGTAATTACGTTTATCGTATTTCTATTTATCAGACTTACCCCCGGAGACCCAATCCAGACTATGTTGTCTTCGGGTAAAATATCGCCGGATTTGGCAGATGACATGAGGGCTTATTATAAGCTGGACAAACCGATTTACGTTCAATATGGGAACTACCTGTGGAAGCTGGCCCACGGCGACCTGGGCTTCTCATTCACCACTAGGCGGCCGGTGGTCGACAGCATCGCTCAGGTTTTCCCAAATACGCTACAGCTAACGGTCGCCGCGGTCCTCGTCGCGTTTTCTATCGCAATACCGCTCGGTATTCTCAGCTCGGTTCACAGGAACACGCCAATAGATCACCTCTGCCGAATAGTGTCGATGATCGGAATATCAATGCCCAACTTCTGGCTGGGCCTGTTGTTGTTGATGTGGTTCGGGTTGCGTCTTAATCTGCTGCCGATGTGGGGAATGGGAAGCCTGAGTGACGGGCTGTGGGACTACGTAAGCCATTTAATTCTGCCAGCAGTTACGCTCGGCACCGCCCTCGCCGGCCTGTTGACCAGGCTCACCCGCTCCAGCTTTCTGGACAAAATATCGCAAGATTACGTGAAGACGGCAAGGGCCAAAGGGTTAAAAGAGAGGGTGGTGCTGTACAAGCACGTTCTCAGAAACGCCATTATTCCGGTCGTTTCTATGGGAGGGCTCCAGTTTGGCGCCCTGCTGGGCGGGTCGATGATAGTTGAGACGATCTTTGCCTGGCCGGGTATGGGGAGGCTGGCGATAAACGCGATTCAGAAGAGAGACTTTCCCGTACTTCAGGGCACGACTCTGGTATTTGCCGCTTCTCTCATGGTGACGCTGTTACTCGTCGATATTATCAACAGCTTTATTGACCCTGCGATTAGATATGATTAAACGACTAAAGAGGAGGTTATCTTACGCTTTAAAGGTCCTGCTCGGTAACCCGTCGATGACCTTCGGTCTGGTAGTCCTCGCGATTTTCGTCACCTGCGCCATCTTCAGCCCGTGGATTGCACCTCACGATCCGCTGAAGATGGACCTGACAAATTCGTTCCAGCCCCCTGGCAGCAACGGTCACCTCCTCGGCACGGATAACTACGGACGGGATATTTTCTCCCGGCTAATTTACGGGTCCCGTGTATCACTGCTGGTAGGACTTGTGGTTATCAGTATAAGCTCTACGTTTGGTTCGTTGTTGGGGTTGCTGTCCGGTTACTACGGGGGCGTAGTCGACATGGTGATAATGAGGCTGGTCGAGGTTATATATTCCTTTCCGTTTTTAATCCTTGCCGTTGCGGTAATGGCGGTGCTGGGGCCGAGCATCTTTAACATTATGCTCGTTCTCAGCGTGAGCACCTGGCCCCTGTACGCGCGCCTGGTTCAACCGCAAGTAATGTCCATTAGGGAGAGGGAATTCGTCCAGGCCGCAAGAGGAATTGGGGCAGGCAGCCTGAGGATAATGGTTATACATCTTTTGCCCAATTGTTTTTCTTCAATTATCGTGACAGCAACGATGCAGATGGCAACCGCAATTCTGTCCACCGCAGCGCTGAGCTTTTTGGGACTGGGCGTGCAGCCGCCTGCTCCGGAGTGGGGGTTGATGCTAAATCAGGGTAAGCCGTTTTTGAGGCGGGCCCCGTTCATGATCATGTACCCAGGAGTGGCGATAATGCTTCTGGTGCTGAGCCTCAACCTGATCGGTGACGGGTTAAGGGATATCCTTGATCCTCAGCTTAGCAGGATGGGGCGAATCTGATAGAGGAACAGCTCAATAGGGTGAGATCAGATTATTATCTCGTAAAATTGTTTGAGTATAGCAAGGGTAACATATGAGTCAGAATTCAAGCAATACGTCGAAAACTGTACTGAAGGCGTTAGAGCTGTTCGAGGTACTGGGCCAAACGGGCGGAGGGGCGACTAACGCGGAGCTCGCCTCCCGGATGGATATCAGCCCCAGCACCTGCCACCGACTGCTAAATACCCTGGAGAGCAAGGGTTACGTGGCCAGAGAAGAGAAGAAATACCATCTGGGCTACAAGGTATTTCAACTGAAGGGCCTAACCCGAAAGCAGGAAAGGGTAAAGCGGATAGTCCGGCCATTTATGGAGGAGTTGGAGATAAAATGCGGGAATACCGTGGGCTTGGGGATGAGGAGAGGGTTAAACGTTATCCCCATAGAAATAGTAAGGGGTTCACAGTACCTAATGGTCAACAACAACCTCGGAAAACCCATTCCCCTTCACGCTACTTCCCTGGGAAAATCTCTGCTTGCGTTCTGTCCGGAGGAGGTCCGCCGGCTAATTCTATCGCAGATAACGCTGTCCAGGCGTACAGATAAGACCATTATCAGCAAAGGGAAGTTGATCGCGGAGCTGGATAAGGTAAGAGAGCGGGGTTACGCGGTGGACAACGAAGAGTTTACCGAGGGCGTGGTGTGCGTGGGCGTGCCCGTCCTGGAGGTAACGGACTATCCAAAATACGCCGTAAGCGTCCTGTCTCCGGCGGCCAGGATGAACGACGATAAAATAGACAAGATCGCAGGAGGGCTAAAGGACGTCAGGGAGCGGGTTGCCAGAAGGTTTACCTAACAGCAGGCTCCCACATCATACCCTTGCAAACACAGGTGAGCTGCGGCAGTTAGTAATTGACCGAAACGGACGTTATAAATACTGCCCTAACGTTAAATAAAAAGAAGTGAAATATATACATGAGCATAATCGATGAGCTAATTGCTGAAAAGGTTGTGCCGGTGGGCACCTTTTTATTTTCCAGATCACAGGCCGCCCTGGAGGTAATTGCCGCGGCCGGCTTCGACTTCGTCGTAATTGGGACTGAGCACTTTATGGTTAACCCGGAGACGATTGAGGGGTTAATCACGACAGCCGAGGCCTCCGATATAATCCCGCTCGTCAGGCCAGGGGAAGGAGTGAACATGATTTCCCGGGTCCTTGACTGCGGCGCCATGGGGGTTATAGCGCCGAGGATTAATACCGTTGACGAGGCGGGGGAAGTTGTAAGATCGGCTAAATTCTTCCCAATGGGAGAGCGCGGGGTTGGGAACCCTCGCTCCACCGATTATGGAGTGCGTGGTGCAGATTACATGGACAGCTGCTACGAGAAGCAAAACGAGGAACAGGCCGTAATTGTCCAGATTGAAACAGAAAAGGCCCTGGGTAACTTAACCGGTATTGCCGCCGTCGAGGGTGTGGACTCCCTGTTTGTAGGTCCGTGGGACCTTCTCCATTCCCTGGATGGGCCGGAGAGAGTCGACAGGAAAAAGCTTCTTGAGGAGAAGATAAGTGAAGTGCTAAGCAAATGCAGAGCAAGCGATATACCTGCAGGCATATTTGCCTGGGACGGCCCCGAGGCCAACAAACGGATCAAGCAGGGTTTTGACTACGTCGTCCTGGCGGGAGACGTAGTATTTCTGGATCAAGGTGCGGAGCGGGGACTGGCTGAAATAGAGAGATAGGTCAGAAAAAAGCTGCCTCCTCTCTAGGTTGCCCCCCCGTATTCTACTCTCAGCTGTCACAGCGTAACGTTCAAATCCGATCGGAGGACACGCTGGGTAAAATCTTCCAACTATCGCCAACGACCGTTAAGATGTCGTATGAGGTTGAGGTGTCCACGTATTCGTTGAAGTCACAGGTGCCGTCCAGGCCATCGTAGTCAATCCCCTCTCTCCGATTTAGCACCTCGTAACCCCCGGCAAAGCTTGAGACCGCCGTTTCCGGAGGCCATGCTACCTTTCGAAGACTGGTCGCAATTTCAGGAGAGGACTTCTCGTCTGCTGCATCGTAAGCCGGAAGGGAAAAGGTCATTACCTCCTCCTTAATTGAGGATTTTGCCTGAAACAGATGCTTTCAGATTACCCAGGGAGAATTCGGGCATGCCCTCAATGATTGAATAGAAGGGTCCCAGGGTCTTTAGAAATTCACTGTTTGCCGGCTCCTGGGTAAAGATGAGGGAGTCCTGATAGCCCATTTTTCTAGCCCGATTGCTGACCTTTGCCGCGGCCCTGTTGGACAAAACGATGACCAGGGAATCGGGGTCCGCTTGCAGAATCTTTTCTACCGAATTGACGTAAGACCCTCTGCCGGGTTTAACCTTATGAAATAACCAGGTTAAGACCCAAACTATCCATCGCTTTACCTAGTGGCTCGGCAAAGCGGGACATAGCGGGCGAACCGTTGAATATCAATCCCGCGCCGCGGTACGTATTTTCGTGACTGAATTTCTCTAAGTTGCTCAGAACAATTGCGTAGGCGCCCAGGGAGTCCGAGGCCACGGTTCGAAATAGATATTCGTCGCCAACTCTGTCCAGTTTTCTCGTCCTCGCCGTTGTGTTAACGGTAAGAACTAGGGCCACTTCAGTCAGGTAGGCAATCATTTCATTATTCACCGATAGTAAGGACGGTCCAACGATCACGTCTGCGCCCTGTTCAATCAGACTCCTGACAGCCGGAGACCCCCTTGTGTCCCCCGTTAATATTTCAAAAGCCCCCCTTTTTTTGACATCTCTGACCTCATGCTGAACCGCTACGACTCCTGCCAAAACGTCCCCACCTAGCCGTAGTAAATAGAGAAGGAACGAGAACCCCAAGTTGCATTGTATTTTGTGCTTTATCTTCTGGTGATGCTACGGATGTTGCGAAAACGACACACAACAATACCACGAATGCCAGGGTGGCTATTGAATTGAAATAGTGCACTCCTCCTTTAACCAAGATATTCAAATTACAAGGACTCAAAAGACATCGCCTGAGTGAACGCGCTCAGGCGATGTCAACAAGCAGATAAAACTGTGATTGAAATATGTTATATGAAAAGAACTAGAATCCAGGAGGAAGAAGATTGAAATTTTGGCATTTAACCTTTTAAGAATCTTCCCCTTCCTCTGTTTCCCGCAAAAATTAGCTCATCACTTGCACTCATGTATCTTATTTGCTTCCTGCCTTGAACTGCTCTAAGACGTATTCGTAGTACTCTTCTCGGTCGAAATCGAACATTACCTTGACCTCCCTGCCGTCAGGGTCCTTCTTAAGTGCACCCTGAAGTTTCCCCGCCGTCACCACGGAGAGATATTCCTTGGAGTATTGCGTATAGATATCAGGGCGGGCGAGGTAGGTAGTCGTCAGGACGTCCCACATCTCGTAACTCGACTGATTTGCCTTCGTCAGGCTCGTAATTATACTGTAGCTCTCGTACGCTAGCTCTGAGTACGTAAAATTCTTACCCTGTTCTTTCAGACGGGACAGGAACTTCTCGGTAATTTGAGCCTTGTTCGTAATATCAAGGGGAAATTCTACGATGGGGAACGACGTATTTTCGAAGATCCATTCGGTAGATGAAGGGTCCCAGAACACGTTCCACTCCGCCTTTTCGTTGGCTACCTGTTTGGGGACTACCGGCGGGCTTCCCAGGTTGCCTTTGACGTCAATCGCTCCGCCCATCCAGACGAGCTTGTCGATCCCCTCTTCCAGTTCCGGGTTCTGCGATAGTACCAGATATAAGGGAGTCAGCGGACAATTGACGAGCAACGTCACCGGGCGGTCCGCTTCAACGGCCTCCGTGAGTACCTTTCTGAGCAGTTTTTCACCGGACGGATAAACAGGGCTTGGCTTGTAATCCTCTAGGAATTTCACATTTTTCTGCTCAATGCATTGGGCGCGAAAGCTCCAGGGGAAGGGGTTCCATCCGCGGGCCCGGCTTAGTGCCAGGGGCACGTCTGTTTGTCCGGTAAACTGCTGAAATTTCCACTGGGCGTCCATGGCTGGAGTGTCGATGCAGTCGGCGTTAACAATTATCAAACCCTGCAAGTCCACGCCGTCCATGGTCGACAGCAGTAAGTACGAAACGTACTCGTCGATTGCGCCGTCGTGGATATAAATGACGGGTTTTTGGGTCCCGTCGGCGACCGTTGTAACTGCTGAGATAATTACGGTCACCGCAACCAGCAACAGAATGACAAATGTCCATAGTGTTCTCTTGGTGTTAAACGTCTTCATAATTTGGCCTCCTCTAGTGGCAAATAGGTTAAATCAGTATATGGCCCCTATTATATATTTGCAAAAAGGATAAGGTTAAGAATTTGTGGGACGGAGGTTGACATCTTGACAGTACTTCCACGTCAATCTCTGGATCGCCGACAGGCTAGATCATTGTCGCAATTCAAAATGTAAAATCCGGTGGACTTGATTTGTCTCTCGCGTTTCTCGTGACCCTGAGGGCGTTTTCGCTCCTGGATAGGTCCGTGAAAGATATCGTCGGGGTGACCATGCCCGGGTTCGCCACTAGTGGGAAGACTGAAATAAACGCCAACGAGTTGATGGGTCGAACGGGGGTCAACAAACGGGTGGTAGACGTCAGTACTGCCTGCAAGCAGAACTTTGACGACATCGGTCACGACGAAGGTCTAAAGGACATCACATACGAAAACGTCCAGGCGCGGGAGCGGACTCAGATTCTCATGAACCTGGCGAACAAGGAAGGCGGTCTGGTCGTGGGGACTTCGGACCTTTCCGAACTTGCCCTGGGATGGACGACGTACGATGGTGATCACATGTCGATGTACGCCGTTAACGCCGACGTGCCCAAGACCCTGGTTAAGTACCTAATCGAGTGGGTCGGCGGAGTAGAGATGGTTGACGCAAGTGACCTACCCTACGACATTGTCGACACGCCGATAAGCCCGGGAGTGGTCCCCGGGAATGGAGAGGGCGAGATCGGACAGAAGTCGGAGGAAATCCTGGGACCGTTTGAACTCCATGACTTCTACCTCTACCACTTCCTGCGGTTTGGCGCGGGCCCGGAGAAGTTGTTTGTCGTTGCCAGGCGGTTCTTTTCCGGTATCTATAAGCCGGAGGAGATTCTCAACTGGCTGGGAGTCTTTCACGAAAGATTCTTCTCCCAGCAGTTCAAACGGTCCTGTTTGCCCGACGGCTCCAAGGTCGGTACGGTGAGCCTTTCACCTCGTACAGACTGGCGGATGTCCAGCGACATCAGTCCCGGTCCGTGGCGGGATAGGATAGAATAACTGGCGGAAGACCTATAGGTGCAGGGTCGTTCTCAGGTTGTAATTTGTGATATTTCACCCGATTCGTCTGCCTGTATAATCTCCCTGGCAATCCGTCTCCCCGTACTCATAGGTTCGTCGTAGTAGTAGGTTGAATAAGGTGACCCCTCCGGATAGAGGTTAGTGCCCGCAACTATCCGGCCTGAGACCTCGAACGTGACGAACTCAAGCCCGTCGGTACATATCGTCTCCAGGCAAAACGGTCCGAATATCCCCGGTCCGAAGAGTTCCTTTGACGCCCCTACCAGCTTTTTGCCCATTTCGTAGAGCTGTGGAAGCAGAGATTCCCTGGCTACCAGGGGCTTGTTGCCCACGACGACGAAGCTCTTTTCTCCTTTTCCCGCACGGTAGTACTCGTCAATGTTGGACTCATCTCGCCGGTCTATACCCAGGATTTCAAGCCTCTCGTCTATCGGCGAGTAGTAATAATGTGGATAGTACCTGGTCCCCTCTATCCACTCCTGGATCGTGTAGTCGTCGTCCGAGTCCTCTATTTTTTCGTGAAAGTCTTCCTCTGAATCGACGAGAAAGAAGCCCTCTCCGCCCTTCGCCCCGCTGAATTTTACGATGGTCGTACCGTCAATATCCGTCGGGGAGTTGTAGTTTCTCGGGACCTTTATCCCGGCGAGATCTAACCATTCCCTTTCTTTCTCCCGGTCCGATTCCCACTTTAGAGTATATTTGTTGCCGAATATCGGGACGTGGAAGTCCGATAACAGTGGTTCGGCCCCCACATATTCGACGAAGGACCCGTGGGGGACAATTATAACGTTTTTCTCCCTTAGCCGGGACTGAAATTCCTCGGAAAGTATGTCGCCGTAGTCGTCTACGACGAGAAGTTCGTCCGGTCTAGCTCTGGGAAAGGATTCATAGAGGTCGACCCTGTCGGGGGCGCAGATTCCCAGGGTGGATAGACCTTCTGTGCGCGCTCCGTGGAATAGTTGTAGGGCCGAGTGCGAGCAGATGGTGCCTACCGTAGGGTGTTTCTTTGCGCTCACGTCACTACCTCCCTTAAGCTTCCGTCTTCCGCGGCCCGGATTAACTCCCACCCAATTCTCTTACCGGAGCCAACCTCCTCCCCGTATTTGTACTTCATGTAGGGAGAGGTGGAACCGAGTGCGGGAGAGCCGGGGACGCGAAGTGACGCGTCGAAGACTTCAAACTCAAGCTTCTTGGTCAACACACCCTGGAGGGCGAATAGGCCGATCATTCCCGGCGGGTATTCGGTTTTGCAGGCCTCGACGAACTTTCTTCCGGCGGTAAATACCTTCTCCAGCTGGGACTCCCTCATCGTTGCACCGTAATGCCCCACCTCGATGTTCTGATGGTCGACGTCCGCCTGGAGCTGCTCGTCCGCCGGCAGCCTGAGGAGTCCGTCTAGGTCCGACTGTATCCTACGATCGAAGCCCAGCAGGTCTATTTCGTCGGTCAACGGCGACCAGAAGTAGTTTGCGTTAAAGAGTCCCCCCAGGGCTACCTCTTCAACCGTTGCCTCTTCAAGGTCCTCTTCGGTAATGACTCCCTCTTCTATTCTTTTCCCCGCCCTCGACTTGTACTCCTCGTAGCTTGAGGCATAGAAAAAGGCACGCTCCACGGACCTCTCTTTTTCCTGGACCTTAACTATGGACAGGGAGTCGATATCCTTAGGAGAATCGAGTTCATTCGGCCTCATGATTTCCGCCGCGTCCAGCAGGTCGTACTGGTTATTCTCTTCATATCTCTCCTCGGCGCGGAGTATCTTACGGTTGCCGATAATAGGGACTAAGAAATCTTTTTCGATACGGTCGTAACCCACGTACGTGGCGAACGACCTGTTGGGTACGAAAATCGTCCTCAGATCGCGCATCTGCTTTTGTACACCGGGTTTGACCATGTCCTTAAACTCGTCGACGAGGATTATGTGGTCGAATAGATTATGGTAGTGGTCGGTATAGGTCGTCTCCCTGCCCCGCTCACAGACGACAAGCGTCTTCAGGCCTTCCTCCTTTGCACCGTAGCTTATCTCCAGTGCCGAATGAGACCCAAGAACTCCTACAGTTAACTGGCTTTTTTCTTCCACCCCGTAGTCTTCGACCAAGTTGCGAATCCGACTTAGCTCAATTGACATCTATTTCACCTCAGAAATTCCGTCCTTCCCACCGACTATGGTTGAGAAAGTTGGTTTTATGTTGCCGGTCTTTCTTCGAGATTATTGAAGGAAACCCGTGACTGCGTTCGCAGGTTAGTTGCCATCTATGATATATTACCTATTGGTGATTTCACGGACAAGTTTCTTTCCGGCACTTATTGCGGGCCAACGAGTTTTTGCTGCCTGTGGTAGGGGTCAGGGACAATTTTCATGTTATCTCGTATCGGGATCAGCTCCCTACTTCCGAACTCTCCCGAAACGAGTTTCCACAAACGAGCATCTATCATTATGCAAAAAGTGACTTGAAAGGCTGAATGCTCCTTGAAACAACTCGGACGATAGAGGAAAGTCTCTTTATGCATTTTACTTTTCTTTGGCGAATTGAAAACGGGGGTTTTAACGTAAAACTGGCAATATTCTAGAGGTGATGCTGTTGAGAGAGGATTTCACAAAGGTGTACAGGTTTAAAATAGAGCTGCAATATATCCGGCCGAAGATCTGGCGGGAAATCGAGGTGCCGGGAAACTACAGCTTCTGGGATCTTCACGTAGCGATAACCGACGTCATGGGGTGGTACGATTACCACCTCCACCAGTTTACCATCGAGGACCCCCAGACCGGAGATGACGTTATGCTTTTTCACCCGGACGAGGAGGGTCTCGACTGGGGGGTAGAAACGCGGGATGACCACGAGGAGAAGATCGCCGATTACTTTTCCATGGACAACTGGACATGCGAATACGAGTACGACTTTGGGGACAGCTGGAGGCACTTGATCACACTTGAGCAAATCAACGATCGTGATTGGGAGTATTTCTATCCTCTATTTTTGGACGGGTGGGGTACGTGCCCGCCGGAGGACGTTGGTGGAATTGGCGGTTACCAGAATTTTCTAGAGGTAATCAACGACCCGGACCACTACGATCACGATCACTTACGGTCGTGGGTTGGCTGGAAATTCCACCCGGATGCGTTTAACCCGCAGCAGGTTGTCTTCTCCGATCCTGAAGAGAGATACAGGTTCTTCTACGGTTAGGGCGAGGGTTACGTTATCCACGACCTTAAGTTTATTCTGCAGAATGCTGGATAGCGGTAACGTCAGTATGGTGATCCTCTAGTTTTTCGTGGCGACGGGTCAGCATGAGCCGTCAACTTATAGTCCGGTAGTTTAAGGTGAAAAACTTCATCAAGATTCTTAAAAAACTCAAAGTAGGTGAATAGTCGTGGCAGTAGAGTACGAGAACGAAATCGGGATAGAATATATTCTGCAAAAACCAGAAGATGATGATGACCCGGATTCCTATTTTTTCTCCAGCAGGGACGTGGGAGAGAGAGTAGAGGAACTCCCGGGTGGATACGAAGTTTACGAGGATCCTGAACACGAGGTCTTCTTGGTGCAAGAAGGGGGAGATCCGGTTCCAGAGGAGGACGTAGCCACAGTAAGGGGTGCGCTGGAGGATATCGATCATCTTAACGAATACGAGAACCTCTACCGTGTGGAGACCTTTGACGACTCCATCTGGGTTTACTTGACCGATGATACTCCTGAGACTATAACCGATGTAATTAACTGGTTTCCTGAAGAAGAGGAGAGGATCCTCGATGAAATATCCAGGGGAAACTTCACGTATTCTGCGTACTTGAAGTTTTGCCGGGGCGGTGAAAATAGGGATACATATTACGTCTATAGGCGAATGTTTTCCGGTCTTCAAGAACGCGATAGTGACAGGTGGCTCTTTGTGTCAGGCGAAGAAGATATCCGGGAGGCAGCGAGTAAGTACCTCCCTCACCTGGAGCAGGACTCCTTTTTTGAACTGGGAATTTAGATCCTCATGAAACAAACCTAGTTTCTAAACATAGTCAGTTGACGGGAAGATAACACCCTACCGGTAGTAGACTTCGGCGTAATTGTATTGCAGGTGGCGAAACCGTTCGTGGCCTGGAACAATAACCTCGGGGTGGGGGCCATACTTTCCCAAAAGAGGGGTAAACGAGAGACCCCCGCTTACGTAATCCCCACGCTGGATACCCTGACGACCTCAAAGATTACTTAAAAGAAAACTTTACAGGTTTCTGTCGGGTTGTGTCAACCTTTGTGTGTAAATTCGCCAGCTCCCTCATGATGGGAACTTAAACTTACACCTGGTTTGGCGTTCATTATTTGCCCGTGGTCTCTGGCGGGGTTCCCGGAGGGGGCCCAATCGTCGTCCGTAGAGAAAAAGGGACGAGAATTGACATTTTCCTTCTCAACTTAGGGGTAAGTCGAATTGCATAAAGCGGTCGAAGAGAGGTGTCTTCCTGTATTGCAGGCTCTTTTCATGCAATCCTCCTTCTCCTACGCGGCGGGAGTCGACCAGCTCGAACTTTTCCAGCGGGTTCAGAACCACTCCCCGGTAGTAATGTTTAAGGGAGCTTTCATTTTTCCCTTTGAACATTCGTTTAATTGTATGGATTATGAGCGGATTTATGAAATCTTCCTCTTCATGCCACTCGTTGTCAAATTTACTTAATTGGTAGAGCGTGTAGGGGATCGTCTCCTGGATTTCTGTCAGTCCTTCATCAGAGGAAGAGTAGGAAACGTTGAAATCCTTGAAGTAGCTTACAAAAAGATTTCTCATTAGATCGGCGGCACGTCCCGGTTCAAGAAGGTTGATCGCCTTGGACGTCGGGTGAAACTGGCCTCCGGTGTACTCGAGGAGGTCTGCGTCCTCCAGTGAGACACGAAGAGTGTACAAAGAACGAAAGTGTTCTTCATTTATCACTTCGTGGGATTTCCGTATGATGTATACCTGCAGCGGATCGAAATCCATACAATCCAGAAAGTCGGAGACTACCCCACGCTTTAGGTGGCCTGCAGCCGTTGCGGGCAACCCACCTTCACTTCTAGCCGTTTCCAGGAGGATACGGCTATTGTTTACTATCCGCACGTCATTAGCCTCGGCGTCGGAAAAATTGTTGTGAACGGTAATTGGGTTATCTGGACCGGGCCAGTCAGTATTGAGTAGCAGGAAGGCCTGACGGGGACTGAGACCTCCTAATTCATCTTGGGGAGTTGTGTCATATTCATACATCCGCCGTTGGACCGCGTCCTGGAGTTCTTCAAAAGATGCCACCTCTACGAACTCGTCCTCGTCGAAGATGTCTTCAAGCAAAACATCACCTCCCCGCGTAACGGATCTTTGTTGAGCCTATATCATGGATAAAGGATCACAGGACGGGCGCGAATTAGCAAGTGGCGCGGGATAATTTACTGACCAGATTATATGGATTTCCGTATTCGCAATTTATCGATTATGTGTATCAGTATATTATTGCTGAACTGAATAATGCGGAAATATCAAAACCTCAGGGCCCTTCTCTGTCGTCCCTTCTATCTTTGTCCCAGAGAACTATACCGTCCTCTTCCATTCTTTTTACTACCTCTTTATTGTCTTCATATTCGTCCTCTCGATAGATGTGAGGCTCTAGTCCAGAAATACGAAGAGTATCTTTTACCAACAGGAAGGGGTCCCGATGTATTTTCCCACGATAGACGACGAGAAGATCGATATCACTGGCTACCGTATAACTCCCCCTGGGGTAGGAACAAAAGAGGACGACTCTTGACAGGGGTAGCTTTGCCTCTAATTGATTGAGTTTCCCTTTTATCAAAGAGATTCCTTCTTCCGTGAATATTATGGAGCTTTCGTTTTGTAATATATCGACCATGGCATCACTGGATTCTGGCTGCACTGGTCGATGCGTAAATGTCAAAAGTCACCCACTTTTACTTTTCTCTGTACCTGAAATTTAACTTATGTTTCCCTATCGTTGCTCGACCTTCGGTCATTCACTTATAATAAACCGTAAGACGTTGAAAATATTCTTCCAAATGACCGGCTTCACCTAGGTTAGAATAATATATTTCGGGGGTGTCTCATGCCTCAAAGGGCTATGGACTGGCTCGAACAGGCCAAAAAAGACCTCGAGCAGGCAAAGTCTTCAAAAGAGACTGAACATCACGAGTGGTCATGCTTTATATCCCAGCAGGCTTCGGAAAAGGCCGTAAAGGCACTTCACCTCAGTAAGGGACAGCAGGCGTGGGGTCACACGGTCGCAAAGCTATTGGGGGAGCTTCCGGAGGACGTCCGTCCTTATCAGGAGTTAATAGAGAAGGCGAGGGTGCTTGATAGTTTCTACGTGCCAACCCGCTACCCGAATGGACACCCGGAGGGTGCGCCGTTTGAACACTTTGGACCACTACAGAGTAAGGAGGCTATACAATATGCCAGTGAGATCATTGAATTCGTCAGTGATAAAATGGCCCGGAAAGAAGGAAGTTGAGGGATCACTGAGAAGGTGGTCGGAGGGGGTACGAGAGGAGAAACCCTTAATTAAACTAGGTTACTTTGGTTCATACGCCAAGGGAAGTTGGGGTGTCGGTAGCGACCTGGACATAATCATCGTATTGGAGGAAATCGAGGAGCCATTCGAACTTAGAGGGGCAGGCTTCGACTGCTCAAGCATCCCGGTTTCAACTGATCTCTTGGTTTATTCGCGAGAAGAATGGCAAAAGATGAAGGGAGAGAAAGGCGGGTTTTATCGCTCCCTGTCCGACGAAATAGTTTGGATTCAGGGCGACTAATCCCATATAGCCTAAACGGTTACCCATCCGGGTTAACCCAATATGTAACTGTCTCCAAGACCCTTCACTAAAATCATAACCTCATTATCAATTAATATACCGCCTACTTAGAGTTTAGCTACGGTGGAAAAAATCACGAGACCCACTACATTCACCGTAGAGTCTTTTCCGGTCTTCAAGAACAAAAGATAACGAAAATGTCT
>JAGXLQ010000123.1 GCA_018334595.1 Candidatus Bipolaricaulota bacterium
GAAAGATTGGAGGATGCCGGTATCCCCATCCCAGCGGGTAAGGTCTGTGAGACTCCGGAAGAGGTAGGGAAAATCGCCCAGGAACTCGGAGGTAGCGCTGTGGTGAAGGCGCAGGTCCCCGTCGGTGGCCGCGGTAAAGCGGGAGGGATAAAGATAACGGATAGCCCAGACGAGGCCGCGGCAGTAGCCCGTAGTCTTCTGGGCAGCGAGTTGAAGGGCGAAGTGATCTCTAGATTGTTGGTCGTTGAGCCAGTGGAAGTAGACAAGGAGTACTACATTTCCGTGATTCTCGACCGTGGAAGAAAGGGCCCCGTAATCATACTTTCTCCGGAGGGAGGAGTGGATATAGAACAGGTTGCAGAAGAGAGGCCTGAAAAAATATTTCAGGTGGAGCCCGACCCGTTGATTGGCCTGCAGCCCTTTATGACCAGGGAGATAATTTACAGGTCAGGAATGGATAAGGACATGTTTAAACCCCTGTACGGAGTTATCGAGAAGCTTTATTCCGCCTATGTGAGGTTTGGAGCTACCCTCGTGGAGATAAACCCGCTTGCCTCTACCCAAAAAAAAGAGCTGCTGGCGCTTGACTCCAAGGTAAAGATCGATGACGACTCCAGGTCCATGCAGGACGTCCAAGCCCTGCTGCCGGAGAGCGAAGGTACAGGTGATAGGACGGAGTTGGAACTTCGTGCTGAAGAAATCGGCCTGCAGTACGTGGAATTAGAGGGGAATATTGGAATAATCGGAAATGGAGCCGGGCTGGTAATGTCCACCCTTGACGTCATCAGCCAGAAAGGTGGAAGGCCGGCAAACTTTCTCGACATAGGTGGTGGTGCCGACGCCGATTTAGTCTCACAGGCGTTTCAGGTGGTTACCTCAAAAGAAGGATTAAACGGGATATTCGTCAACATCTTTGGCGGAATTACGAGATGTGACGAGATAGCCAGAGGGCTCGTAGAAGCCCTACGGGACGAGAGCTTTGATCTCCCGGTTGTAGTCAGGTTGACCGGCACAAACGAAGAAGCCGGCAGGAAGATTCTTAAGGATCACGGCATCAATGCCGTGAGTACGCTTGACGAAGGTGCCAGCCAGATACTGGAGTCAAGCTAGTTAGTTCTCAATCGAGTAAATCTCTGGCTATCCCGGCGAGCTCGGAGGGGCTACGCCCGACCTCAATCTCATGCTCCTCCAGGACCCTTGCCTTCGCCTCAGCCGTACCTTCATTGCCCGAAACGATCGCGCCCGCATGCCCCATCCGTTTGCCCTTGGGGGCGCTGAAACCGGCTATGTAGGATATGGTCGGTGTTGACAGCTCCCTGTAGATGTATTCTGCGGCTGCCTCTTCTTCGGAACCTCCTATCTCTCCCACCAGCACTATTAGGTCCGTGTCCGGATCCCCGTCGAATTCCTGAAGTATCTCGATAAAATTTGAGCCCACTATCCGGTCGCCTCCGATGCCGACGACGGTTGACTGGCCTAAGCCGTAATTCGTGAGTTCTGACGCAATTTCGTAAGTCAGCGTTCCGCTCCGCGAGACGATGCCGATATTGCCTTGCTGGAAGACGTCCCCCGGGAGGATACCTACCTTGCTCTTTCCCGGCGATATTAGTCCCGGACAATTGGGCCCGAGGAGGCGTGACTTGGTGAAGTTTCTTACGTAGCGGTAGACCTCCGTCATGTCGTGAACCGGGATGTCTTCTGTTATGCAGACTATTAGCTCGATTCCGTTGTTTGCTGATTCGAGGATCGCGTCCTTGGCAAAGCCAGCGGGTACGAATATTACCGAGACGTCCAGTTCGTGGTCCGACCTCGCCTCCCTTACCGAATCATATACGGGAACGCCATTGACCTTTTGACCACCTTTTCCCGGGGTGACACCAGCCAGGACGTTCGTTCCATATTCTGCCATCTTTCTTGAGTGGAATTTTCCTTCTCCCCCGGTGATCCCCTGGACCAAAACTTTTGAACTTTCATCGATAAGTATTGACATCTTGTCCCCTCCTTTTTTCCGGATAACGACCGCAGTTTTCAGCCGCAATTACTGAATTTTATACCCTGAGTCGTATCTTTACAATGTTGCAGAACTACCCTTAGATGTCTTCCGCAAACCGGTGGGAAGATAAGCCGTCTGGAGGTTCGGAGATAGATCAAACTTGAACTGGACCCACCTCAATGATACCATAATCTAGATGGGTAATACCATGGAGGGGTGACCGAATTGGCAAGGAGCCGGTCTCGAAAACCGGTAAGGCCTTATGGCCCTGTGGGTTCGAGTCCCACCTCCTCCGCCACCACTATTTACCGGGGCCAATCTACAACCCCTGGTTCTTGCCGCTGGATACAATTATAGTGTAGTATCTCAATATTTTTCCAATAGAAATATGTCGCGTTTGGATTAATTTTGGGTTCACAATATACTTAAGCCAGTTCAAGAGAAGCGTTTTCGACCCACGGAAACAAACTTGCCAGATCCTCGGTTTTTCCGTGAGGGGAATAGAGTTCAAACAAACCAAACAGGCACTGTCTACGGCAGTAGATGAACCTGTTACGGGGGGTTTGCATGTGATTCAGTCCCATGCGTAATTCTTGATGATTCGACTCCTTGTCAGCCTTCCAGGAGGTAATTTTGATATGCCTGGAGGTGTAATTACGAAAGATTCGCCTCCCTATTTTTACTTGTCGGCTTGTGCGCTTTGGTTTTGCCGGAAACGGGCTAATAGTATTTCTTAAGAGTCTCTGAAATTTATGTCTGTTCAGTATTCTCCTATAGTTTCTATCAATTGAAGCCCTACCGTATTACTTTCAGTCTTGTTGAAATCATCGCTCGCTTCGGGTACAAAAGAGTGTGGTGAATTAGAAGGATTCAATATACATAATCCATTGAGGAAGAAACTTATGAGATTGGGAATTTATCGGGTTATACATTAGAATTCTACCAATATGTATTGTCTTTTTATGCGCCCGTAGCTCAGCTGGACAGAGCGATGGATTGCGGATCCATAGGTCGGGGGTTCAAATCCTCCCGGGCGTACCAGCATATAAGCTGCGTCAGGCTTTTTTGACTTTGACCCGTAATCTGAACTTCTTCTTGTAAATCTACGCCGCTTGTTCCAGTATCTCTACGTTGCGCAGGCCCTCTTTTCCGTCTACCTCAGGTGCCCTATCCTCCTCTATTGCCAGAGCAAAATCCCTTATCTCTCCCGCATAAGGGTTGACCTGCTCGTAGTCGAGCTCCTCGTCGAGGAGTCGAATATTCCCTCCACCGTGAGGACCAAGGGTTCTCCGGCATACCGCACTTCCCTCTCTGCCATAGACGGAAAATTGTGACTCGGAATTGAACAAGACGGAAGTCGTTAACTCCGCGGTCGCTCCGGATTCGAACTTTAGGTTGACCATGGCTGTCTCGTCGTGGGGGCTGTTCCAGTAATCGTGTGCAACCGTGCTTTCTATCGTGACTACTTCGCCGCATGTGGGGACCATAGCCCATCGGATTAAGTCCAGTCCATGCGTACCGACACCGGCAAGCCCCCACCACCTACCCAGGTCTTCGTGCGCTCTCCAGTTTGAATCGTCCTTTGCCTTGAATGTCCAGTGGATTCTCGCATGCTGAATATCTCCTATGGCGCCGTTATGGATTAATTTTATCAACTCCCGGTGCCCGGCATGCCACCGGAGGTGATAGGCTATTCCCAGCTTAACCCCGTGATCCAGGCACGAGTTCAACAGGTCGCGGCCCTCCCTGGAGCTTGCCGTCATCGGTTTTTCGGTCAATACGTGTTTTCCTGCCCGGGCAGCTTTAACTCCGTAATCGTGGTGTGTCCTATCGGGGGTTGATATTACCACCGCGTCCAGCTTCGGATCTTCTAGCATCTCTTCGTAGTTATCAAATGCGGGTTTTTCCGCCATGGCATCATGTTTTTCTGCAAACTTTTGTGCCCTTGCCTTGTTCCTGCTGGCGACGCTCCAGAGATTTACCCCATCCGTTTTCTTAATTGCCGGGGAAAGTGCTCTGTCAGCAATACTGCCAGGACCGGCGATACCAAAGTTCAACGTCATTCTATTACCTCCACTCTCGATTGCTTGGATTCAATAGAAGTTTAAGGGTTATTCGGCAAAAGAAAAGGTATCCCCCCCTTGATTTTAGCACGGGAGAAATTACAACGTCGAGATACTTCCGTGAACAAATCCTTCCTTCGGCCGACTGAACTTTAGAAGAGACCACTTGTTGCCGGGGAGTTACCCCGCTAAAGAGAAACTTGGTGGACAATAGGTCTCTCTGACATATATAATGAACCCGAGGGTTTGTAAAACAAGAGGATATTATGAGTGTATTGCCAATTGGGCTAACGTTTGTGAAGAGTTTTCTGATCACCGGAGAGACCCAGGAGTTGGTTTTAGTCGATGCGGGAACACCCGGCGATGGAGATAGGATAGCGGACCGTATTCGGGAACTAGGGTACAGGTTGGAGGACGTAGCCCTCATAGTTCTCACCCACGGCCACAGCGATCACGTAGGTGGCGTGAGAAGGCTAAAGGAACTAACGCATGCGGAGATTCTTATCCATAGTAGAGATGCAGGAATCCTCCAAGAGGGAATCGAATCCCCGGTCGTACCTTTGGGGGCCAGAGGACGATTCTTGCGCCTCTTCACCGGGCTGACAGGCCAGAAGAGTGACTACACA
>JAGXLQ010000124.1 GCA_018334595.1 Candidatus Bipolaricaulota bacterium
GGAGGAATAAATACGTCCTTTACATAATCGACGATAGAAATTGGTTTCACCTCCTAAACTGCGCTACTGGCCACTATTCGAAAAGTTACGGTACCTTTCGTTCAGCTCTTTGGCGTCTTCCAGGGCGACGTCCACTTCCTCAAGGGCCCTCTCAAAGTCTCGGTAGGTTAACGGTTCGACGTCCAGTTCGTAGCCGGATATGGCATTTATCCCTTCCCCAATTACTTCGGGGATATCGTTGTTTTTCTCTTTAACCATCGTGCTGACGGCTTCCGTGCATAACCTTGAGATATCACGACCGGAAAAACCCTCGGTGTTCTCTGCGAGCCTGTCGTGGTCGGCCTCGACGGGAATGCCGTTCCCTTCTAGGTTGAGCCGAAAAATATCCTTCCTCGCCCGGTAATCAGGCAGGGGGATAAATATCCTCTTTTGAAACCGGCTGAGAATAGCGTTGTCGAGGTCCCAGGGGGCGTTAGTCGCACCGATATTCAACACTGCCTCGTCCTCTCCTTTCTCCGACAGGCCGTCTAACTCCGCAAGAATCGTGGATACTACCCTCCTTTCTGCATTTGTTTCCGAGCGCGAACCTCTCTTCTGAGACAGCGCGTCAAATTCATCGATGAATATCACGGAAAAACCCTGGTCTGCCTCGCCCCGAGCGACGTCGAACAGGGCAGAAATCAACTTTGGCGTCTCCCCAAAATATTTTGATAAGAGGTCACTTGCCTTGACGTTAAAGAACGCTGCATTCAAGTGGTTGGAAACGGCGGCGGCAAGGAGGGTTTTTCCCGTCCCGGGAGGGCCGAAGAGTAGCACGTTTTTCCACCCTTCTACGCTAACGTTCTGGGGTTTCTTCGCCAGCTGTATCCCATACGTCAGCAACAGATCTGACTTTGCCTCCTCCAGGCCGCCTATCTCTTCAAGGGTGATGTCCGAACTGAATTTTAGGGAGTTAACCATCTGTCTGTACTCGTCGGGGAGTGAATCCATGGCGGGTTTGGGCTCGGACCCCGAGTCCCCGACCTCGTGTTCGCCGCTTTCTATCTTTTTCGCAAGGTTTAAGAAGGACTTTGCTTTTTCAATCCTCCTGTTCTCCGCGTCCTTTGAAACGGCCTTTTTGGCAAACGCCTTCATAAGCCTTGCTACTTCCCGGTAGGCTTCCGGGGCCTGCTCCCTGTCACCGCTCTCTTCGTATTTCTTCGCCTGCTTTATCTTATTCCTTAACCGGTTAGATATGCTCATATCTCTACAGTTGCGCCTTAATTCTCGCCAGGATATCCTCTCTATTTTCCTCTGTCTTTCCCTCGATTATCTCTTCGTCGATCTCCCTCTCGACTTCCCTGGCGAGTTCTTCGTCCCCTTCTTTTTGTGCCTTGTTCATGATCGGGGTAAGTTCGCCGGCGGCCTCGGTGGTTTCGATATTTTCCAGAAAGGAGTCCGTCTCGATCAACGACAGAGTTGCCTGGTCCTTTAGCTCCTCGAGGTTAGAGCCGGCAACGTTCTTTATCAGTTGGTCCACGTTGGCGACCGTCCGTTTCCCCTCTTTGGCCATGATAAGTTCGTCAAAGAAGTCCGACAGCAGGAGCAACCTGTCTGCTATGTTGTTGTAGAAGTTCATCTTCTTCTTGTTGCTCTTTGCCCGGCGTATCGCCCTCTTCATCTTGGATTCGCTGCCACCAGAATCAATTGCCTCGTTAATAAGTCTATCCGTTTCCTTCTCCGCTTTGTCTGCTCTTTGTTCAAACTCTCTGACTCTGTGTCCTACTTTCTTCTTTTTGGTCACAAGCTCCTGTTTGGTGAAGTCGTCAAGGTTGAAACCGTCCCGCGCAAATAATTTCTTCACGGACCCGCTTATGTTGCTAAATAACCCCATTATTTCACCCCTGAAAAGGTTGTTTTGCTATCACTCGATCATCTCTTCGATATTTTCGTCTTCCCCGTCGTCATTGCTCTCAGATATCGCCTGGCCGCTTTCTACCTCTTCTTCCTCTTTCTCGGACCCCTCCTCTTTTGCGTCAAGCCTCGCCCTGACCGCGGCAACTTCCTCGCTACGTTCCTGCTGGTAGCGACTTCTTAGACCTTCTACTCTCTCCTGAGAAGCATCCAGGCGGTCGAGCCAATCGATTATCTCTTCGTGCATGTCCTGTACCATGTTTAACAAACCGTTGGTAAGCTGTTCGGCCTCCTCTAAATCCTCGGTAAAGGTTTCGATGGTGGCCGCTATGTTGTCCGTGAAGGGTGGGTTCAAATCCCGCAGGATTTGTAGGTCAATAAGGGTCTCCGAGAAGTGCAGTTCGAGCCTTTCGTAGAGGGCTATTTGCTGGTTATATTGTCCTATCTTTCGTTCAAATCTTGCAACTTTTTTGGCCAGTTCATTTTTTCTCTCTTCGTCATCTACTTCGTGATACCTGTCTTCGTAGGCGTTCTTTTTAATGGTGGCGTTTTCCCTGTTTTCTTCCGCTCCCCCTATAGCACTCCTTATGCTCTCGTGCTTGTTCTTGATCCTTCGATAAAACCCTCTTACTTTTTCCTCAAAAAGTCGCCTGTCGTCTTCCGGTGTTGGGTCGCCGGCAAAGAAATTCCGAAAAAAATCGATTATACTCATCTAAACCTCCATCAATCTCATGATTGTTATCATCGTTGACGGTGACCTGAGGACAGATGATATATGATCGTCTACGGAAGACCGTTGTTAGCCAGATATTTTTCGAGGACGAAATGTAGTTATTGTGATTATAACATCTATTGGATTTTTTCGTCAAATAACGCCAAGTAAGGAGTAGTTTTGACGTTCTGCAGGTAAACCTCTGGTTGGCAACAATAGTTGTGTCAGGGGTTAATTGCGTAAATACGATTATCCGGTACGGAAATCCGGTAGTTCAAGGTTTCATCCGCTGGACGTATATACGTTAAAATGGGCCCGGCAAGGGAGGTCGGCATGCCCTCAGAGGCGCGGCAGTCAACTCCAGCGAACAATCGTGGGAGAGTTGACAAAAAATCTTCAATAAATACACTGATTATTAGCCACCTTTGCCAGATACGGTCTGGGTGGGGCTGCTCGTAATCGTACAATTCTAGGATCTTTACGTTCCTCTATGGAACGTTAACCATATTTTTCATGGGAGGTAGGTCGAAAATGACAAGAAGGACTTGTGTGACGATTACAGTTAGTTTGACGGTTATAATCCTGGCCGTTGTAGCGGTGCAGATGCCAATGCTGGCCCAGGAGAACGATGATAACGGTCAAACCGGAGTTCTAAATAGACTTCTTACCTATCTTGACACCCTGGCGGTGGGAATCGGTAGTTTCATCGTTTTCATCGTCAAGGAGATTAGCGGCGTAAAGTTATCCTCTATGGCCCGGCCGTTAGGTTACCTGGGAGAGATGACAATTCTTTTGCTGGCGATTGAATTATTGGAAGGGGCGAAAAAAGTATTCTGGTTTCTGGTTGTGTTGGGTTGGGGGCTAATAGCGATACGCGTCGCCCTGGAGATACTCAACGTCAGTCAGGTTTAAGTCTCTAAAGATGACCCGGGTCATTCGCTTTTGTTCTCCTCGTCGGGACCGGAATTGTCTTCGGGTCTCGTCTCGCTTAAGAGTCGGTCCCGGGTCTTGGGCGGGACGTTTAAAAAGGTGTTTTTGCAGTTTACCTCGTTGTCCCAGCCGTCAATTCTCCCGGAATATTCCCCGGGCGGTTTGGCGATTACTCCGACCCAGTTTATGAAGAAGTCGTTACCGACAACCTGTAGCTGAGATGAATCGTAGGCGATTATGCCCGCATAGCAGTTGAAGTAGAGTTGACTGTCCGTAATTGTCCCCCGTGCGTTGTTGAGAAGGATGACCCCGTTCAGGTTGTTATAGAAGTTCATCCGCGAGGCATTCACCCGTCCGTTTCTGCCGACCGTCATGCCGGTAGACCCGCCGGACAGCTGTATATTTCTTACGGTGAGGTCTCCCCCATCTATTACTGAGATTCCAGTGGCAAATTCCCTGGCGGGATCCAAGATTACGAAACTGGAATCCATAGAGACGAGGGTTATCTCTTTGTCCACGGTTACCCCTTCCTCATACTCCCCCGAGGTGATGAATAACTTCCCACCGGGCTTTAGGCTGTCAACAGCATGTTGCAGTGACGGGTATCGTTCTCTTGAGTAGAGTATCTGTTCGTCCTCGGCCGGGCGTAGATTCGTTCTGAATGAGGGGTCTATATTGCCCACAAGGGGAGTTCCATTGCCTCTCAAGTAGTTATCAAAGCCGCTCACGTCGTTGCTGTAGGCGAGGACCCCCCTCCCGTTATCTTCTATCGACGTTTCTATGATCTCTCCAGATGTCGATTCGTCGTAGAATAGTCCCCCTTCTCTGTTTTCCCGGATTGCTGAATTAATTACGTTGACCTCACCCCCGTTTGTTACGCTCACTCCAAACCCGCCGTTTCTCGAGACCAGGCAGTCCGAAAGTGTGAGGCTCACATCCCCAGAGACCTCCACCCCGGCGGAACACTTAGACGTGCCGGTCCTTGTGCATCTCTCCCCACCGCTACCGACTATATCCAACCCCTTAAGCCTGACTTGAGATGCCCCAGTCTGCACAGAAACCGGGCTCTGTCGCCAATCGGTTGTCTCTATTATCACCTTGTGAGGCACCA
>JAGXLQ010000125.1 GCA_018334595.1 Candidatus Bipolaricaulota bacterium
ATCGCGACAAACAGAGGGATTTGCGTGTATTCCTTCAACGTGTAGACTAGTTCCCGTACCTGCTCCGGGGACTTAATATTTCTTACCGGCGAGTCCAGGGCAACGTCGTAATCAAACAGGATTACACCCCCCACCCGCCCGGATGCGATATCGCGGACTATCTGGAAATCGTCTTCCACCTCCAATCCCCTAAAACCGATCATAAACAATTGGCCAACCTTGGCGTCCAGCGACACACTTTCCGTTTCTCGAGCGGCCAAAGTCATAACGGAAGACACGATAGTTAGAAACACAACGACAATTACTGCAACCCTGTTCATGGCTTGCTACCACCTCAAAGAACCCGGTATCATAATACTACGAACTTTATACTGCCGTTGAGCGAAGGATTCAACTAGAAGTTCCCCGATTTCCGGTAGCAGTTTTGATCCCCCCTAAGCCCTCAATCTACATCCACTGGTAACCGTCTCCCCTAGCCACAACGTTCAGAAGATATCATCAGTGATAAAGTTGCTGTAAAAATAGGGCCTTCTGTCCTCAAGGAAGTGGCGTCTAGCGTGGGAATTATCAATCTTTTGCGGATCCAATTCCGCGTAAAGGATCTCGTCCTCTTCCTCGTCCGCCCTGACTACCACCTGACCGTCCGGATCAACCACGTAGGAGCCGCCTCCGAAGTGGTCCACTTCCTCTTCTCCAACCCTGTTTACGAGAGCTGAAAAGTAACCGTTTTGAAAGGAGGCCACCTGTAGCTCGGCCTCAAATACGCCGGACGCCCACTCGTCCTTCTCCCCGGCCTGGGGGACGACAACCAATTCTGCACCCTCCAAGGCCAGATTTCTCATGTATTCAGGGTAATGTCGGTCATAGCATATCGCCACGCCAACTCTACCAATAGCTGTGTCATAAACGAAGTTCGTGCTGTCCCCCGGATGATAATATTTCTTCTCGTGAAATCCCGGCCCCTCCATAATATGAACCATCCTCGTTGCCCCCAGCAACTCACCGCCCGCATCTATTACCGGGGAAGAGTCAAAAGTCTTCTCCCCATCTCTTTCAAACGTGTTAAGCACGGTAACCACCCCATAGTTTTCCGCCAGAGAACTGAACTCGTCCGTGAGCTCTCCCGGGATCGTCTCCGCGTATTCGCCGGCGTCCTTAGCCACACGGTGTTGGGGAAAGAACGGCAGAAAGGCCAGCTCGGCGAAAGCAATAAGGTCGGCCCCGTTATCCGCCGCCTCCGCGAAGTTTTCTTTTCCCCTGATTAGGTTTTCTTCCAGGTCGTGAGTTGCATGCTGCTGAATTAACGCTACTGTTGTCTTCTTTTTCATGGTCTTCCTCCATTAATTCCATGTTAACGGAGGCAAAGCCTTTCCTCCACACCGGGGTGTTTACCTCCGCTAACCTTCGACAATAATTACCCACCTCATCTACCATCCACACGCCCCCCACCACCTCCCCACGGACTACCGGTAGCCTGTGAGGACACAACAAGACAACAAGAGGAATACCGTTATGAATAACAGAAAGGTTTTACTTGGATTCGTCTCGGTACTCGTACTCGGTTTACTGGTAACGGTCCGGCGGACGCAAGGTGTCACGACCCGCTGGAGGGGAGACTACAACGACGGAGCACTAAACCACGAGGACCCCGACTGGACTCCATCCGAAGACGGAACGGGCTACGGGGCCAGAGGAGAAGTGGGACAGGGCTTAGGGGGTCCTGACAGCAGGGGGCAAGGATAGGGCGTTAAGGAAATAGAAGAAATCAGTAACTTACTTCAAGGCCGGGTGGAACCCTCCACCCGGCCTTTCACATTCTCCAATTACCTCGTGAGTTCTTTAGCGAAGAATTGCATCAAAAAGAATCGGCTGACCTCTGAGTGGTTCTATCCAACTCACTCAACACCCACTGATATTTTGACTAAGAAAACCGACGCAATTCGACTCAGCTGACGTCTGGAGAGGTCCCCGCTGGGCTTGCTCAAAAGTATTGGTAGTTTTGATTATGACGCGCTTGAGTTCTCCTCGGAGAGCCAAACACGAATATAATCTCTGAACTGATAGAGCTGACCAAGGTCCTTCAAATGGCGATAGACTTCGTCTTGGTCGACGTCTAAGTATTGATGGACCAGAAGGTTCCTAAATCCAGCTATCGGGGCAAGCTTAGCGGCAAAGTCTCCCGGAATAATTTGATTTTCGCCAAGTATTTCTATCGCCTGATAATAATCTGCCGGTTTTTTGAACCCCTCCAGGCTGATTATCCTGTTAGAAATATCTATACAGGATTGAGCAGCAACCTCTAAGTTACGCTCTATTACATCCTCGAGATACGGATCCTCCTTTATCTCCTCAAGAGACCTGTCCGTTAGCGGTTCGAGCTTACTCAAACACTCGTTTAGTCTTTCCAAGCGCCTGTCTATACCGCTGAACTCTGGCTTCATCCGCACCCCCCTGAATAATTTCCTCCCGCTGGCGACGGAGTACGGGCAGGTAATCACCATAACGCCCCAGAACCCTCGCTTCGTACTCCACCCTTCTCTCGACACTTCTTTCGTAGAGCAAGACTCCAACAGCGACCACATTATACTGTAATTCAGTTGGCGCGCGATTTAATAACAACAGGTCCACTTCAGAATCTAGAACGCGGGCCAACTTGCTCTGCAGTTTGAATAGCTCAGGACTAGCAAGATCCGAACCTTCCTCGGGATGAAACGAGGTAAAAATGCCAACGTCATAGTCGCTCAGCGGTCCAACTAGAGCATCATCCGCGGAGTTATCCCTGTTTAGCTCCCGCCCCCTAGAGCCAAATAGGTATGCCAAGCTGACGGACTCGTAACCTCCTTTTTGGAGGACGCCCTCAATAGCGCGATGTAACCCTTGTTTGTTTCCCATGTCTTGCTCCCCGTTAGAAAAGACACCCAATCCAGCAAACGCTCCAGTTAAACTGTACGAAATATTAAGATATAAAAGACATTTCAACCTATCGTTATTATAGATTACTTGTCTTGACCTGACAAACTCCACCATCTACACGCCCCCACCTCCTCACGGATTACGGTAGCCTGTGAGGACACAACAAGACAACAAGAGGAAAAGCGTTATGAAAAACAGAAAGGTTTTACTTGGATTCGTCTTGGTACTCGGTCTACTGGTAACGGGCCGGCGGACGCAAGGTATCACGACCCACTGGAGGGGAGACTACGACAACGGAGTACTAACCCGCAACGCTCAGTGTATCTATCCAGCTACTGGAATGTAACCCGTTCCGGAGGGACTCCATGTCGTATAGATCGCTGGCGCCATGATGGATAAACTGGACAATACTTGCAACCTTCTCTTAACCGATGACAGATCACCACCATTGGAGGGCGTACTGACTCTGGGCTTGATATCTCTGTAACCTACGGTTAGTCATTTTAGGCTCGCAGGTGAAGGTTATCTTCCACCTACCCAAAACCCCGGGAAAAAGCCAAGTGTCGCAATTCGGAAAATTGCTTTCCGCTGATGGAAGATTACCCCTTAACCCGGAACTCATCCGTCCAGTTAGAGGACCTATCCAACGTCCTAACGGAGAAAGTTAAGGGTTGGGCTATCCGGCGGAGTCTGGTGGTAGCGCCGGAGCTTTCGAGGACGATTACCAATAGCGAAAATGCCGCCCAGGCCCCCACTTGGCCGTAGTAGTTTTGTACACCGTGTAAGTGCGGCTAGAGAAGGAGGCTATTCGTTTCCAAAATTTGCGAGGTCTTTTGTGTCCATGGTATAATAATTGTTGGAAACTAGGATTGGGGAACCCCAGATGAAGCCAAGAATCAATAATCTCCCAAAGAGCATTTTAGGTTTCTTGATTTTCGTCTCCGTGATTTCTGCCGTAACGATGATTATGACCAGAAATGGCTGTAAGATCTCTATGGTCAGTCACGACGGTTATCAAGATCTTAGTCGGGACGGATCAGTCTACGCGATTATCCAGCGTAAAACGTTGAAGTTCGGTGCGCCGATGATCCCCGGTGATTTCAAGAAGAACGCCTCTTTCCAGGTAACGTACCCGGCAGTGTTTAGCGAAGGAACGAGGAGGGTTACGATTACCGTGGAAAACGACGATCATCACTTCTCGCGAGTTGAAACAGGGCCCATCAATTGGGACACTTGACCGGAAACACGGTCCAACATTTTGCTTGAGCTATGAGTGGGGCGAGATGGCAGGAGGCTGTACTGTGCTGATTGAAACAAGACGTTATGGTCTAGTTGTCGCCTTGATCGTGTTTTTCCTGTTCGCGGACGGCCATTCTTTCGCCGACGGCGAAGAACCGCTGACGGTTTGCCCCCTTGGCTGCAACTACCGCGACCTACAATCGGCTATTGACTCGGCCGAGCCCGGCGGTAGGATATTAATTAAACCCCCTCCTTTCCTAGATATCCCGCTGATTAGAAAACACCTCCCGGATCAGTCCTACAAAGGCGGAATTAGCATCGACAGGCCACTGACCATAAAGGCGGTGGTGCCTCACAAAGTGATAATAGAGACAACCGATTGGCGACAGAGCCCGGTTTCTGTGCAGACTGGGGCATCTCAAGTCAGGCTTAAGGGGTTGGATATAGTCGGTAGCGGTGGGGAGAGATGCACAAGGACCGGCACG
>JAGXLQ010000126.1 GCA_018334595.1 Candidatus Bipolaricaulota bacterium
TGGGAATATTCTTTGGACTCGTCGTCATGGTCGGTGGAATAAGCATTGGCCGGACCTGGAGCACCTTGACGCGGAGAAAGGTATCAGTTGTACTCCTGATTCTGATATTGCTCGTTGCTTACTTACTTGCATCGGCGCCGGGTCCGTTGAACTCAGTCCTCTCCTACTCGGCGGGAGGCGACGACGAAGCCGGCTGGGGAGTGTTTACCCCGATTCTTAAGCCAATTGTCAACAGGTTGATAAAGAAGGGCGGGGCAAGGGTCGAGGACTGGTACATAGCGCTGGAGATGTTTAAGGACCATCCCTTCCTGGGCGTTGGTCTAGGTAACTACAAGATCAACTTTCTCAACTACCGGGCGGAGTTTCTTGCTACAGAGGCGGGAGAACCATACGGGGAGTACATTCCCCGAGGGGCCCAGGCGCACAACGAGTACGTACAGTTCTTAGCTGAGCTGGGGTTGGTTGGTGCGGTTGCCATCCTTTTTGCCATTACTTTCTCCGGGTACCTGTTAGTCCGCCGCGTTTCTCAGGTGAAGGACGATAAGGGCAGGTTGTTTGGTACTGCGTTGATAGCCGGTGTGGTCGGTTTCCTCGTGCACTCCACAGTTAGTTTTCCCGCCCACCTTCCAGCGTCGTCTCTGGTTTTCGTAAGTTTGATCGGGTTGTTGAACTCGGCCGCGTTTGGGGAGGTAGATGTCCGAGTAAATCTGAAAAAGACTGCCAGATACGCTCTCGTCGCAGTCCTCGGGGTTTTAGTCGTAACCGTCTCCGTATTCGCTTACAGGGACTGGCGGGCGAACGTCTTGATGGGTGAGGGAAAGAAACAAATGCAGGTTGGCCACTATCGCCTGGCAAGGGAGGCGTTCTTAGAGAGCGAGAAGCTTGATTTTCAACCGAGGCAGACATATTACTACCTGGGCGTGGTTGAAAGGCAGCTCGGCAACGACGAGACCGCCCGGGGGTACTTCGAGAAATCGCTGGCGCAGTTTGAGCCGTATAAGCTGTTCCTTCAGCTTGCCACGATTTACATCAACGAGGGGGATTACGAACGGGCGGAGTACTACCTCAAGAAATTTCTCAATATGGGACCTGACCGCGACCTCAGGTTGGAGGCTGCTTACTTTTTGGCGACGGTCAAGATCCGCCAGAAAAACCTCTCGGAGGCCGAGGACCTGATAGATGGGGTCCTGGATGAGGACCCAAACTACGAGAGGGCACTGATCGTCAAAGGCGATATCTATAGGTACAGGGGGAAGGTATCCGAGGCTCGTGATACATGGGAGAGGGCGTTGACCGTAATCAACAATGAGCTTTCCAGCGTACGGAGTAACCTGTCGGGAACCCTGCCCCTACAGAGGTACGAAGAGCTGCGGTCAAGAAAAGAGGTGCTGGAAAGGGAAAAAGATACGGTTGAAGAAAAACTTTCAGAAGTCAGTTGAGGTGAGACACGAGAATGAGAGTACCCACTGATCTGCGTCTGGAAAACCCCGGGAAAGAAGCGAAGAGGATTGAGGCCTTTATCAGGGACAACGTTCGTGCAGCGGGGCTTGAGAGTGCCGTTGTCGGCCTGTCCGGGGGAATAGATTCCACCCTGTCTGCCATACTATCTTACAGGGCGATCGGGCGTGACGATGTGGAAATCGTCTTCATGCCCGAAGAGACGACGCCGGCGTCCGATTCCGAAGACGTACGGCGGCTTGCCGATAAATTCGATCTGGATGTAACAGAAATTGGGATAGGTCCAATTGTGGACAGATTTCAGGAGTCCCTTTCAACTGGGGGAAGTTTAACCTTGGCCAACGTGAAGGCGCGCGTGAGGATGACTCTGCTCTACGCCAGGGCCAACGAAATTGACGGTCTCGTAGTGGGAACGGGCAACCTCTCTGAATGGCTGCTCGGATACTTTACCAAACACGGTGACGGTGCTGCCGACATAGCGCCGATCAAACACCTGTACAAGACGGAGTTAAGGGACCTTGCCGAATACTTGGACGTCCCTGAAACGATCATCGATAAGCCACCGTCTGCGGGCCTATGGAGCGGACAGACGGACGAGGAGGAACTGGGTGGCAGTTATGAAGACATAGATAAGGTCCTCTATTGTCTACAGGACCTGGGACTGGGACGTTTTGAGGCAAAGGAGAAACTTGATCTGGATGAACCGCTGATAGAGCGCGTTTACAGTATGGTTAACGGATCAGACCATAAACGTAATCTTCCCCCTGGACTCGATCGATTCCGGGAAGGGTAGATACAACCGAAAGTAATAAGGAGGGTCATATGAAGCTTAGCGTGGTTGGGGAAGTATGTTTGGTCTTACTTGTGTCGGTCTTGTCAGTTAGCCCGGCTTTGGCCAACGGCCCGGATAATCCAGTTTACGGGGGTAGTTTAAGCATCGCGTTGCCCGCGGAGCTGCCCGGGCTGGATCCGACGACCAATACTGCCGCCGTTATTGACAGGGTGATGTACAATAACGTCTATCAGGGTCTCGTTAGGGTAAACAGAAACGGGGAGGTCGGTCCGTGCCTGGCGAAGTCGTGGGAGGTCTCTGAGGACGGTAGAACTTATACTTTTTACCTCCGCGAGGGGGTAACCTTTCATAACGGTGATCCGTTTACGTCCTCCGACGTGGTCTATTCGTTGGATAGAGTCAGGGACGACGACCTCCCGGTCCCTCATCCCGAGTACTATCGGGTAATCAAGAGTGTTTCCCCTTCCGGGCCCCATGCCGTTGACGTCCGCCTCCGTGAAGCCAGTTCCATCTTCCTGTTTAACCTCGCCCGCGGGGACTCCGTTATCCTTTCCGAAGACGTGAAGGATCCTTCCAGTGACCCCGTCGGAACGGGGCCATTCAGATTCTTTGCATGGCAGGAAGGTCAGAGCGTGAAGCTCGTTCGCTTCGAGGACTATTACGAAGACGGTCTACCCTACCTCGAAGCCGTGACCTTCGAGTTCATCGCGGACGTGAACACTCAGATAACGGCCCTTAGGAGCGGGGACATCGACGCGATTGCATATTTGAACAGTCCGGAAAACGCGTTGACGCTAAAGTCGGATCCCGACCTAAAGGTACTTGAGGGCGTGACTACTTGGGAGGTCATTCTAGCGATGAACAACTCCGTTGAACCCATGGACGACCTTTTGGTCCGCCAGGCGGTTAACTACGGGATCAACCGTTCCGAAGTTATCGAGGGGGTTACGTTTGGTTTTGGCGAACCGATCGGGAGCTTGATGAGCCCGACCAACCCCAACTACTTGGACCTCAGCTGGGTCTACCCTTATGATCCGGAAAGGTCCAGACAACTACTGGCCGAGGCCGGCTTTCCTGACGGGTTTTCCGCCACGTTAACCCTCCCCAGTAACTATACTCTGTCGGCCCGGTCCGGTGAGATAATCGCTGAACAGCTTCAGGAGGTCGGGATCGATCTCCGGGTCCAGAAGATCGGCTGGGGCCAATGGCTGCAGAAGGTGTTTTCCAATGCGGAGTACGAGATGACAATTATCGGCCACGCCGAGGCATTTGATATCTCCATCTATGCCAATCCCGACTATTATTTCAAGTACGACAACAAGCGGTTCGCTGAAATCATCGAGAGGGCGGAGAGTGAGGTAGACCGGACGAAGAGGAGAGGCCTCTACGCCATCGCGCAGTGGATACTTGCTGAAGACGTCCCTTCTGCATTTCTCTTCTCGGCTCCTAGCCTCCCCGCGCTAAGTAAATCGGTGCACAACTGGTGGAGCGACTATCCTATACCGGTGGTGGACGTTACCAGGGTATGGAAAGAGGGTTAGTTGAGATAGACGTTCTTTTGGGCCCCGATGATCAACTATACTATCAGTAGGGTTGTCGAGCTCGTTTTGACTCTTCTGGTAGTCTCCCTGATTATCTTTACAGTAGTCAGGGTGATTCCCGGAGACCCCGCCCAATTAATCCTGGGGATGAACGCCGGTCCGGAGAACCTGAAGGCACTGCGGGAAGATCTTGGGCTTAACAGGCCGATGGTCGTCCAATATCTGGACTGGGTCCGAGGTCTGCCGCGCTTCGATCTGGGAGAATCGATTACCTACAACAAACCGGTATCGACTCTAATACTCCATCGCCTTGGCGTAACTCTACCGTTAACCGCCCTGGCAGCCATTTTAGGGCTGCTCATTGCTCTTCCTATGGGGGTATTTGCCGCAACCCGAAGGAGTAAGGGGATGGATATGGGAATCATCACTATATCCCAGCTAGGCATGTCTATTCCTGCCTTCTGGTTCGGGATTTTGTTGTTGACGTTGTTTTCTGTCAACCTGGGGTTGCTTCCTGCTGGGGGATTTCCCGGTTGGCTTAAAGGCCCTGTCTGCGCGCTCCTATCGCTGACCCTGCCTGTCTTGACTTTGGGGTTAATCCAATCGGCTGCACTTACCCGCATGACGCGGGCATCTGTGCTTGAAGTTCTGGCCTCCGATTTCGTAAGGACGGCCAGGAGCAAGGGCGTGCCGGAGCGTATCGTCCTCTTCAAGCACGTCCTAAAGAATTCGTCGATCTCCATCGTAACCCTCGTGGGGTTACAGGTTGGGCAACTTTTGGCCGGGGCAATCGTGGTGGAGATGGTATTTCACCTGCCCGGATTGGGCAGGTTGTTGATGAC
>JAGXLQ010000127.1 GCA_018334595.1 Candidatus Bipolaricaulota bacterium
GGAAATGTCGGGGTCAACTTCACATTTCCCGTCGTCACGGGTACCACCACAGGGACCGTTTAGCAGTCCCTTCGGACAGTGTACCAGGGGGCACAGTCCAGCAGTCTTCCCTAACTCACAGGCTCCACAGGCCTGGCACTCCTCCTGAAACTCTGAAGGACCTCCGCTGGAGAACCCCAGCGCGTCCGTGGCGGGATACATAGGCGTTACTATGTCCATCTCCTCTTCCAGGTATTCCCTCATCGCTTGGAGTCCGTCACCACAACTCATGGACAATACTGCGTCCGCATCTTCGAGTAAACTCCTGTGTTCATCGTAGAACATTGAGGACATAGGGAGGTAGCAGGCAAAAATGCCAAAGGGCATTCCAATTTTCCCTATTACGTCTTTGCCTTCTTCTTCTAACTTCGTTTCCATTCTATCCAGGTCATCGATTCCACCGGTGTGGAATATGGTTGCGCAGCCACCACAGCCCGAAAGAACGATCTTTTTCTTGCCCTCAAGATATCCGAGTATTTCTTCAAAAGGTTTAGGCTCTTGTAGGTTCATTGTTCCTCCTATTATGTGTATATGATAACAATCGCTACATTTTATATAAGCAGTGTATCCATCTCAAGTAAAAATAAAAAACCCTGTGGGATAATTTATCCCACAGGGTAAAAGTACGTGTGCTATTGTTCTGTTAACTACATTTAGTGCATTCTGGGTCCGGGCAGACCATATGGCAGACGTAATAGGGGACGCCGACAAACAGGCATCCACCAATTATGTTGCCGAACGTTACCCATCCAATGTTGTACAGGAATCCAATCCACGAGAGTTTTGGTAGACTCGAACCGATTATGGCCTGGAGTTCAGCGTTTCCTTTGAGGAATATCCCCATCGGAATGAAGTACATGTTGGCAATGGAGTGTTCAAATCCCATAGCCACGAATCCCGTAATCGGGAAGATAATTGCCATGACCTTACCCGAAATTGAGTTTGCCCCCGCTGCCATCCAGACGGCGAGACAGACGAGAAAGTTACATAGGATACCTCGCGTAAGCGCCTCGACTGGTGCCAGGGCGGTCTTCCCGGCAGCGATGTTTACCATATGAACCCCTACCTCGTTGCCAACAAAATGCCATATTCCCGTGCCGTAGATCAGCGCCACTACGAGGATGGAGCCGACAAAATTGGCCAGGTAGACCCAGAACCAGTTCTTCGCGACTTCCCCCGCGGAAATGCGACCGGTGAATGCCGCGACCGATATAAGGTTATTCCCAGTGAATAGTTCTGCTCCGGCAATTACCACCAGAATTAATCCCAGTGAGAAAACGCCACCCCCCAGCAGCTTTGTTACCCCAAATCCGAGCTCCGTATTCGTTGTCGTGATCGTGTAAAAAACGGCTCCGATACCTATGAACGCACCGGCAAGAATTCCCAGCACGAACATCTCCGGTATACTCGTTTTTGCCTTCTTTTCGCCTACGTCAACTGTTGCCTGACAGATATCACAAGAATTAAGTGCCATGTTAGCCTCCTTCAAGGTTATGTAAATATTGTTATCACAATCATTATCTTTAATTTTCCGTGCCCTTGCAAGGTATCATCAGGGGGTAATTAACCTAACTCGAGCGACTCCGCCGCCGGAGTTAGTTGTAAGGTAGTGGGGCTAAATACGTCTGTCGGTTATCCTGCTGTCGTCTCTATCAAGGGGAGCAACGCGAAGGGTCCTTTCTTCTCCTCCGTTTACGATCAACTCAACTCTCACGCTATCTACATCCCTACCCTGGCTGTACCTTCCCGTTAAGGCAGCGGTCCAGAGCAGGTCCTCTTCATTTATTCCAGATGGGGTAAGAGTTAGGGGGCCGGGATATTCAACCACCCTTAGGCCCCAGTGACCGTCGAGGTAAGCGGATAAGGCCTCGTTGTCTTCCCTGTCTCGGCCGACAATTGCCTTCCCCCCTCCCGGAAGGAGAAAGTGACGGCCGTACTTTAACAATTTTAGGTCGTCTACCCCGGTATGCGGTCTTCCTTTTCGGCTAAAGAGTTCTTCGGCTCGCTTGGCAAACGCGTTCTCGGTTAACAGGCAGCCGCCAGCGGGCTGGTGGTACTCCTCTATACCGTATTTTTCCGCGAGTTCGAGTTGTTCCTTCCTCGACCGCCCGCTTATCTCGAAGAGGTCCTGACGCGAGGCCCAACCTTCTTTCTCCGGTAGAGTCGGGGGGAGGAGTTTGGCGGACAGGGGCCTGAGCAGCCTATCCTTCAGTCCACTCTTTCGCCTTATCAGGTTTAAGGAGTCCCTGTTCTGAGTCATCGGGCGCTGGCCCAGGACTTCTCCGGTAACGACGAAATCGGCACCGAGGTCTTCCATCATCTTCCGGGCAAGTGACAGGGTATAAATACGACAGTCAATACAAGGGTTGATGCTTGACCCGTATCCGTGATCCGGATTCAAGATTAATTCGGAGTAGCGGTCTTCGTCGACTTTTCTTAATCGAATATCTACTCCCAGGTCGCTTTCTACTTGATCGAAAAAACTACGATCCGTGTCCCCGAGAAATCCCGTCTCGAAGTATACACCTACCACATGGACGCCTTGGTCCAAAATTATCTTTGCTGCCAGCTGACTGTCAAGTCCTCCTGAAATCAACGAAATCGCTTGCACGCTTATTTCGTCTTTTTCTTTCATATTATTACCTCTTATTGAGTTCTGCGCCGTGTAAATTCCTTGGGACAATCTTATTGGAAGAAACTTAAAACTGCGAGGGTGAGTCCTGATTGGGGATGAAAAGGTGCGGGGATATAGTAATAATTATTAGTATAGGATTGGTCGATTGCGTTGACCGAGGGAGGAAGTCGTAAATTTCTACTTTTCGGGGTGACTCTGTTTGAATAGGCCAGTTGTAAAATGCAGAAGCTGCGGACGGGAATTCTCCGCCTCCACCCCGATTACATATTGTGACAACTGCGGGTCTCCACTATCGCTGGTGTTTGACGCCTCCGGGCGAGATTTAACGCCCAAGGACATGATTGCGTCAGGGCAGCGTTCAATGTGGAGGTACGGCAAGCTTCTCTATCCAGAAACTCCCGGGGTAAGCCTGGGTGAGGGGTGGACTCCGCTTGTCCGTTCCCACGACTACTTTCAGGAACAGGACTTCGAACTGTACTTCAAGCTGGAATCGCTCAACCCCACTTTTTCGTTTAAGGACCGAGGAGCTGCCGTGGTCGTATCTGCAGCCAAGCTGTGGGGAGTGGAGAGGATAGCGGACGATTCATCGGGCAATGCGGGAGCAGCGCTGGCCGCCTATTCTGCCAAGGCTGGGTTAGAGTGTTCTATATACGTCCCCGCCAGCGCGTCGGGAGAAAAGATAGTCCAGATAAGGAGCTACGGCGCACGCCTGAAGGGGGTACAGGGCCCCCGTGAGAACGCAAAAGAACGGGTCAAAAGGGATACCGAAGGAAACGATGTTTACTACGGTTCTCACAACCTAAGTCCGTATTTCCAGGCCGGTATGAAGACAGTCGCCTTTGAACTGGCAGAACAGTTCGACTGGGAGGTTCCGGACCACGTCGTCGTGCCCGTCGGCGGTGGTGCCCTGATCACGGGAATTTATCGAGGCTTCCAGGAACTCGCCGAGCTCGGCTGGATAGAGAGGGTCCCCAGGCTCCACCCCATTCAGTCAAGGTCTTGTAGCCCGATAGTCAACGCGTTGCAGGACGATCGATCGGTCCCGGACAAGGTAACCCCCGGGCCGACCGTCGCGGAAGGGATTCATATCGCGATTCCGGAGAGGTCCCGTGAAATCCTCAAGGCAGTGAGAATCACAAGTGGGACGGGGGTGGCAGTACCCGAATCGGAGATCGTCGAGCACCACTCAAAGCTGTCACGGAAAGAGGGCATATTCCCCGAACCCACGTCCGCCGTGAGCCTGGCGGGGGTGGCGAGGTTAAGAGATGCTGGTGAAATCAACCGCGGCGAAAGAGTGGTGGTGCCGATAACGGGGAGTGGCCTAAAGGATATTTCTGTTGCGAAAAGTCATCTACAGTGAGAAAGAAACATCGGGAGGTAAAATGATTGACGGATATTTTGGCAAGTATCTAGACGTATCGCTATCTGACGGTAAGATTTCGGATTATCACGTTCCAAACGAATGGCACCGAAAGTTCCTCGGCGGGAGGGGTATCGCGGCGAGAATTTTGCTCGAGGAGCTTGAACCCGGCGTTGACCCCCTGGGGCCAGACAACGTCTTTGTCGTCGCTACCGGCCCGCTTCAGGGGCTAAACGTACCCGGCGCGGGAAGACACTTAATCATGTCGAAGTCGCCAAAGACAAACGCCGTAAGTGGCTCTTACGTTGGCGGGTACTTTGGGCAGGAGCTTGGCAGGTCTGGATACGATGGCATAATCGTCCGTGGGGCGAGTCCCGACCCCGTTTATTTGTTGTTGAAGGGTGGGAAAGGAGAGATTAAAGACGGCAGCCACCTGTGGGGGCTGGATACGGCAGATACGGAAAACGCAATCAAGGAGGAAGGAGAAGACGTCCGAGTGGCGTCCATAGGAAGGGCAGGCGAGAACCTCGTAAAGTTCTCCTGCGTAATACATGATAGAAACCGTGCCGCCGGGCGGCCGGGATTCGGAGCGGT
>JAGXLQ010000009.1 GCA_018334595.1 Candidatus Bipolaricaulota bacterium
CTTGACAGCCGTTTAGTGAATAAAAGAGAAGTAAGCGAGTAATCCGCTACTGCCGTAACGTCTATTCAGGCTTCGGTCTCGCTGCGTGCCTGATTTTCTGAATACTTCCATGGCCCTCTACCTGTAAGCCCACGTCGGAATGCAGCTTCTCGGACGCCTGTTCAACGTCGCTAAACGGTACCCCTGATCTTACCGCGTTCAGGGTCTTTAGCATGGTCTTGGCGTCCATAACGGAGCCAAACACTACTAACCCAAAGAGAAGAGGACTAATATAAAGACCGTTTCTGTGCGAATTTATGCCATTCTAACGACTTATTCATTGTTCTCCTCTAGCTCAGGGGTCTATTTAATGGCCTATTTCAGTCAAAGATTAGCGACATCTCGGTGATCTTTGATACCTATCCGTATCCCTTGAGGTTAGAGTCAACCAACCTTAGCTGCCAGTCGTCGTCCTCAGTAATTCCCCCGTTTATCTCCGCCCACGAGGATCATATCGTCGTTTCTATGTAACCTCCTGCTATTGAACGCCCTGCTGTAACCGTCTTCGGTAATTACCTTTACCTCTTAGCCTCCTTCGGCCAGTGGATCGTTGCAGGCATCACCCTGGTACTTGACAATCTCGTCCACGAATCTCGTAAGAAGTCAGAAAGGGACGCCAGTCTATTGTTTCCGCTCTCGTCTGTCCAGGAAGTCTTGTGGCAGTTAGGAGCCGTTCCGGACTCGAAATACACCCGTCCCCGTTCATGTACCCTCCGAGTTTTTCGGCCAGGGTCTCGTCCCTTCGTGGTGGGGGAGGATAACTTCAGACCTGTCCCACTTATTTCGCCCCAGTGGCCGGGTCGCAAGTGGGGGTTCTGTTTACAACCAAATCGTAGTTAGCTGTCATCGCGTAACCGTCTCACCACGGCACGCACTGCGTTACCTTTGTCGTTATCTCTAACCTTCTCGACCAAGCCCTGCACCGACACAGCGCTGTCGGCAAATGATCCGCTGATATCACCCACGTTGTCCTTCAGACCGCCCCATCCCTCGACGGTAGCCATATTCTCCGCCTCTTCCAGGGTCAAATCGACCCATCCGGACCCTTGAGGATAGCGTGACGTCCTCCCTTGTCGGGACTACGCGAACCCCGGTCTACAGACTGCCCGGGTTAACCAAAACTAGAACGAGACTTAACCTTACCAGGACGAGATATTTGTCCTGGTAAGAATCTGTTACCTATCACCCACCCGCAGAGAAAAATTGTACCTGAGCTAAAACCCCTTATAATGTAATTAGAGGATTTAGATACACAACTCGCACAACTGTCACTAAAGGGTGAAACGATAATGGACCCACAGGACTACCTAAACTTTGTGAAAGAACTAACAAAAGAAGCCGGAGAGAAAACTCTCGAATTTTACCGGGGCGACTACGCAGTAAACGAAAAGGCCGGAGGCAGCCCAGTTACCGAAGCTGACCTAGAATCAGAGGAGATACTCATCGACGGCTTGTCCGAGACGGAATACGGTATCGTTGCCGAAGAAAGGGGGAGAGTAGACCGGGACAACTCCCGGGGATACTGGATAGTTGACCCCCTCGATGGTACACAGGACTTCATCGACAAGACCGGGGAGTTCGCAATCATGGTCGGCTTCCTTCAGGGAGGAGAACCACTCTTGGGCGTCGTGTACGCCCCGGTGTCAGAAAAACTCTGGTACGCCACCAAAGGGGACGGGGCGTTTGTTGTCGCTGGCGGAGATGAGTCAAGTATAGAGGTTAATAACAAGCCGACACTGGATAGCTATAATTTAATAGCCAGCCGGAACCATTTCAGCCAGGCGGATAGGGAGATTTCTGAACGCCTGCACGTAGCTGGAATCACGCGGATGGGCAGCCTGGGGATAAAGTTTTCCTCCATCGCCGAGGGTAGGGCCGACTTAACTTATTACACCACGGACCGCCTCGGCATATGGGATGCTTGCGCTCCTCAGGCAATACTGGAGGAGGCGGGAGGAAGCGTTTACGATACCAACGGGCGGCGCCCGCACTACGACTTCGATATGATGAGGATGCTAGATGGAATAATTGGACTGGGAACGTCGGACCCGGATATTAAGGATAAAATAGTGGCAACCCTCTCGGAGGTAGGAAAATGATCGGATGGTTTAAAGAGCTCAATCCAATATATCAGGCGTTTTTGGCTACGTTGTTTACATGGGGCGTCACCGCCGCTGGCGCCGCCCTCGTGTTTTTCTTCAAGACGGTGAACCAAAAGGTACTGGACCTTATGCTTGGATTTGCCGCAGGGGTAATGATCGCGGCAAGTTACTGGTCCTTGCTCGCCCCATCTATAGAGATGGCTTCGGATTCCGCCCTGCCATCATGGTTGCCAGCAGCCGTAGGCTTTCTTCTCGGGGGAGTATTTCTCAGGCTCATAGACCGCTTTCTCCCTCACCTGCACCTGGGATTTTCGATGGACGAAGCCGAGGGTGTAAAGACGAGTCTTCACAGGAGCGTTCTGCTAATTCTGGCAATTACCATTCACAATATCCCCGAGGGTCTGGCAGTTGGCGTTGCCTTCGGTGCCCTGGCTGCGGATATGCCCTCCGCTTCTCTCGGTGGTGCACTCGCTCTGGCGCTCGGAATCGGTATACAGAACTTCCCTGAAGGCACGTCGGTATCCGTGCCCCTGCGGAGGGAGAATTTTAGTCGCCTCAAGAGCTTCTGGTACGGTCAGTTATCTGGATTCGTAGAGCCAATCTCAGGCGTCCTGGGTGCGCTTGCCGTTATCGTAGTCCGCCCTCTTCTACCTTATGCCCTCGCCTTCGCAGCAGGCGCGATGATATTCGTCGTGATCGAAGAACTAATTCCGGAAGCACAGCTCAATAAAAACGCAGATATCGCGACAATGGGGGCAATGTTGGGGTTTACTATAATGATGATGCTCGACGTAGCCCTTGGCTAACCATGGTTCTTGACAAGAAAGTGATTTTAATAAAAATTGGACGATGGGACCACCCTCTCCAAAGGTCATTCTGCATTACAAGTAAGTTTCGTTTCGGGACCGGATAATTTTTCTACGAGGTCTTTGATTGGTACCAGCAAGGAGGTGCACGATGAAATACTTCGATTACGTAATCGTAGGCGGAGGGCTGGCCGGGGTGTCAGCGATAAAGGGCATTAGAGAGCGAGACGGTGAAGGGTCGATACTCCTGGTCACCAAGGAAGTCAACCTACCCTACAATCGCCCCCCTCTATCCAAAGAACTCTTACTTGGAAAAGAGGACGTGGCGGACATCTTCGTCGAGGACGACAACTTCTACGACCAAAAAGAGGTAGCGGTAGAGATGGAAACCCTAATCACTGAAGTAAATCCGGATGAAAAGTCAATAGTGGGGGAAGACGGTAAAAGTTACGGCTATGGAAAACTACTTTTAGCTACAGGGGGATACCCCCGTAAGCTAGACATCCCAGGAGGAGACCTGGAGGGAATTATTTATTACCGGGACCTCGAGGACTACAAACGCCTCCATAACCTGATAGAAACAAGTAAAAGTGCAATAGTAGTCGGTGGAGGCTTTATCGGTTCCGAGATCGCCGCTGCCCTGAACTTAAACGACTTGAACGTGAAAATGGTCTTTCCCGAGTCCTATCTGTTGGAAAAAATCTTCCCGAAAGAGCTAGCCCGCTCGGTCCAACGTGATTACGAGGACCGTGGCGTTAAGATTCTCTCGGGGAAACTTCCTGAAGAGATCACGAAATCGGACGGAGGTTACACGCTGAGAACGGAAGACGGAGTTACCTCAAGGGGTGACATGGTTATAGCGGGAATCGGTATCAACCCGGCAGTTGACCTCTGTAAAGAAGGGGACTTTGACGTATTCGAGGGTATTGAAGTTGACGAACACCTGCAGACTTCTTGTCCCGACGTCTTCGCCGCTGGAGATAACGCATATTTTCCCTATGCAGCTCTCGAGGACTGCGTCAGGGTGGAACACTGGGATAACGCGCTGAATCAGGGGAAGCTTGCGGGTAGAAACATGGCGGGGGCCGACGAACCTTACGATTACATCCCTTACTTTTATTCCGACCTATATGACTTCGGCTTCGAAGCTCTCGGCGACGTTCAGGCGCACCTAGACACCTTCATCGATTGGAAGGAAGAAGGAAAGAAGGGCGTAGCGTACTATCTCTCGGACGACGGTAAAGTCCGAGGCGTACTGCTGCTAGGGGTCTGGGGCAAAAAGGGACACGCCCGGAAGTTAATTGAACGCAAGGAGTGTTTCCGCGAGGAAGACCTCGTAGACGCGATATGATAAAGTGACGGCCCTAAGAGAACGAGTACCGAATTTTTACGTGAACTGACCGGGAGGAGACTACAAAATCTCTTCCTGGGGTGGGAGATGTTTATCGACAAAACCGGTATGAATGACAGACTAAACGGAAAAACCGTGTTGATAACGGGAGCGGCAAAGAGAATGGGGAGGCAAATCGCCCTATCACTCGCCGGCGAGGGGATGAACGTGGTAATCCACTACAGGTCTTCGGGGGACGAGGCCGCGGAGCTCAAGGAAAGGCTCGCTTCTCTGGGAGTGAAATCCTGGACCGTCCAGGAGGATTTCAAGTCCGAGACAAATCTTTCAAAGTTCATCCAGGGTGTCAAGCAGGAGGTCGGCGATCTGAACTGCCTAGTTAACAACGCTTCCATCTTCCCGTCAGGAGACCTGGAAGATATCGAGTTTAATGATCTTCTCACCAACCTGAAGGTCAACTTGTGGGCCCCGCTTTCGCTATCTAGATCGTTCGTCAACAACTTCGAGGGGGGGAAGATCGTTAACCTCCTTGATACCAGGGTTGCAGGCTATGACTGGGACCACGCCGGTTACTATTTCAGTAAGGTACTTCTAACAAGGATGACCAAGATGACCGCCCTTAAGTATGCACCTGACTTTACGGTGAACGGAGTCGCCCCCGGATTGATCACTCCTCCACCCGGGTCGGGAAATGAGTACCTTGAGGAAAGGGTGGACCGAGTACCCCTTGGGAGGTATGGAAGAAAGTCGGACGTGGCCGACGCGGTCACATTCTTGCTCCAGTCCACGTTCATTACAGGGCAGATACTTTACGTCGACGGGGGACGCAAGTTGCTTCACGAACAAGGAGGCTAACATGAGGGAGAAGCCGAACGGCAGTACCGATCAAGACAAGATAAAGATTAACGATCTTACCATCCCCTGCACCGTGGGGACTGAGGATTTCGAGCGAGAGATGAAGCAGAAGCTAATCGTAAGCCTGGAAATCGTTACCGATGCCACGACGGCGGGTATAACCGATGACCTAGGAGATACGATAGATTACAGCAAGTTGAGCGACGATATTTACGAAATGGTCGCCCAGGAGAAACCCTATTTAATCGAAGCCGCAGCTCAGCAGATCGCCCGACTAGCCCTCAGCTTTGAGGGAGCCCGTGAGGTAACGGTGTTCGTGCAGAAGCCTTCCGCCCTCCCCCTTGCCCGGAGCGCCGAGGTAGAGATCACCAGGAGTGCTTGATGGCTAATAGGAAATATCCACGCTAACCTTGGCTGGGCCCCAGATCACCCGGTCTTCTGAACTCTCCAACGGACGGGAGTAGGTCTTCAGAACCGCTCTGCGCTGCAAAGTAAAGGGTCTCTTTTCCATATTCTTCGTTAACCGAGTCCATGACGGCCAGCAACTTCTCTCTCTCCCTCCATTTAGGTAGTATCGGCTGGGAAAGCGTATTTCTTTCACGGAGGTTTGATGCCCGCACGCCGACCATCGTCGGCGTAGCCGGAAAACCAATCTTGTCCTTAATTCTGAGGCAGGCCGAATATATCTCGTTGCCATCGTCAACGTGTCGACCCAGGGTAATTTGTTTGCCCGTTATGTTATATTCCCCGTCCCTGACGGACAGCTTTATCGTACTCGCGGCAAGGCCCCGTTTCCTCAACCTGTAGCCTACCTGATGGGACAACTTAAACAGAATAGGCATTGCTCTTTCTGGCGTCCTCTTGTAATCCGGCAGGCTTAAAGAGTTGCCTACGGACTTTACCTCCTCCGAATAGCCGGCGGGGAGAACCGGCCTCGGGTCCTTTCCCTGCCCCATTAATTTTAGCTTTGCCCCCACAACCCCAAACTCCCGCCTTAACTCCTTCTCTGGATACTCCCCCAGTTCAGCGATTGAACTTACCCCCATACGGTTGAGCCTCCTCTCTATCCTGGACCCTATGCCACACAGGTCGGTCAAGGGGGTGTTACTCAGGACTGAATCAACGTCTTCGTCGTCGATAACGGTTATCCCGTCCGGCTTATTCATATCCGAGGCAAGCTTTGCAAGCAATTTGTTTCGAGCAATCCCTATAGAACAGGTAATCCAGTTACCCAGACGGTCGCTTACCAACCGCCTGATCTCCTCCGCTATCCTCTCTGGAGCACTAAGGTCGAGCTCTGACGGCGTTAGGTCCAAAAACGCCTCATCCACCCCAAACGGCTCGAGCCGGGAACTATAAGACCGCAATATCGAGAAGAAGTTGTTGGTCACCCACTCGTATTTATCGGGGTCTCCAGGGACCAGTGTGAGACCAGGGCATAACTTCTCCGCCTTCCATGTGGGCATGGCCGATCTTACGCCTGCCTTCTTTGCCTCCCTGGAGGCGGCAGCCACGATAGACCTAATCGTAGGTCTTCCAGTTACGACTATGGGCTTTCCCCGCAGTTTGGGATTTGCCTGCTGTTCGACGGAAGCGAAATAAGAGTCCATATCGACGTGAAATATCACTCGCTTCATCGGTCGTAGTCCCCCGCTACCCACATCTTGTTCAGAGTCCACCTGAGCTTCTTGCCATCGAAGGACAGCTGAAAGACGTCCCCTCCGACGGTAACGGAGAAATGGTGTATGGGCGCTTCACCTTTAAAGGTCCTATGATAGAGGTTAACCTCGTCCACATCGTGTTTCCTCTGCTGCCAGAAAAACCAGACGGGCTCGACTCTTCCTCGGGAGAACTTTACTCCAACTTTTATCGATTGGTTGATATTCTTGTACATTATAGCAGGAATAAGACGTCTTTAAGGGGAGACAAAGGCAAATCACATCTTCCTAATTACCCCAATGACCTTGCCCCTTATCTCCACTTCACCCGGCTTCTTAACGATCGTATCGTAGTCTGGATTTGCCGGTTCCAGGTGTATTTTTTCACCTATCTTGGAAAGCTTCTTTACAGTACCCAACTCGTCGTCAACTATAGCCACCACGATGTCGCCCATGTCGGCCTGCGGTTGCCCCCTTACGATGACTATATCGCCCTTGTAGATGCCGGCCCCGGACATGGAGTCTCCCCTAACCCTAAGCGCGAATAAATCGTCACGATTAGGAAACAGATCATCCAGTTTCAGAATCCCTTCCAGGTTTTCCCTTGCCAGGCTGGGACCTCCAGCTACGACGGAACCCACGATCGGCAGACCATCATCCGGCCCCAAGAGTTTCTTCGTCCGCTCCCTTACCGGTCTTATACCTCTGGCCTGACCCGGCTCCCTCTCTATCCACCCCTTTCTCTCGAGGGCATCCAGGTGGTCAGCTACGCCCTTGGTCGAGTCGATAGAGAATTCATGCCCTATTTCCCGTACCGTAGGGGGCCGAGACATCTCGTCTATAACGTCGCAAATAAACTTTAGAATGGAGTACTGCCTGTCGGTCAGGTTTGTATCGTTCATATCCGATCACGATTTATTGTACTAAACATTTGTTTAGTAGTCAACGATTTTTACGCCGGCCAGTACTGAGCACCTACTTGCGGCCTAAAGCCGACGCCCCCGGCATAAAGAGGCACGCGGTCATAACTGTCCCAACGGTCAACTCATCTATCGGTCCGGGATCAGACGGTTACCAGCTACCCGTTGCGCATTTTGTACCCGATTATCCACACCAGGAGCAAAGATTATTCAAACAACGTTGACCGTTGGGCCGCGGTGGGGTCGGACCTTCTATTGAAAACCCCCTGTCGATATGGTAAATTAAAATACGATGCCCCTGGAGGGGTGGTCGAGCGGCCGAAGACGATGGCTTGCTAAGCCATTGCTGAGTGGGAACTCAGCCGTGGGTTCGAATCCCACCCCCTCCGCCAGCAGTAAATCTTAAATTGCGGCCCTCCTTCGTCCGGCTCACGTAAGATAATTTCTCAGCTTTCACAGGTTGTTGGCAAAAGTCGATATAAAAAGTGGCCCCGGTCTAGTAATATTTTTTGTCGGTGGATGGAGGAGATAGACATGAGCGAACGAAGTAACGTAGTTTCTACAGGGGAGAGGATCCTGGAGGACCACGAGATATGCGATAACTGTCTGGGGAGGCTCTTCGGAAAGCTCAGCCACGGGTTAACCAACAGAGAGCGTGGAATGTCCCTCAGGACCGTGGCCGGTATGGACCTGGACAAACCATTGAAAGAGGATAACAGCTGCGAAATTTGCCTGGGCCTTTACTCAAACCTCGACGACCGGGTGGAAAAAACGGTCGCAGAGGTTGAGGAATACGAGTTTTCCACCTTCCTGTTCGGCAACAGACTGCGAAGGGACTGGAAGAGAAATCAAGAGAGGATCGTAAAGGAATACGACCTCAACAAGGCCGAAGACTTTAGCCACGCCGTCAACCGCGTGCTGGGAAAACGCTTCAGAGAGAAGTTAAAGCAAAGAGGTATAACGGTCGAGGCGGACTTCGAAACTCCGGATTTAACCGTACTCCTCGACTTCGAAAATGGGCGGATCGAAACAGAAATCCGCTCCGTCTACGTCTACGGAAGGTATCGAAAACTGGCTCGCGGCATCCCCCAGACGGTGTGGACGGAGAAAGGTTATTCCACTTCTGTCGAAGAGATCATCTCCCCACCCGCAAGGGCTTTCAGCGGGGCGGCGTCGTCCTTATTCCACGGTGGCGGAAGGGAGGACGTTGACGTTCTCTGCCTAGGGCGGGGAAGGCCGTTCGTCCTCGAGCTTGAGGAACCAAAGGTCAGAAAGCTAGACTTGGACGAAGTTGCAGACAGAATAAACGAGTCAAAAGAGGTCCAGGTTTCCAACTTACGCAAGGTCCCCCGGAAGGTGGTAGAGGAGATTAAGTCCGCTAGGCCGGACAAGATATACCGCGCTCTGATAGAATCCAACCGCGAGATTGAAGAAGAGAGATTCTTGGAGGGTTTAAAAGATCTCGTGGGAAGGATATTTCAGCGGACGCCGACCAGGGTCTCTCATAGACGGTCAGACCTCGTCAGAGTCAGACAGGTATACGGCACCAGGGGAAGGAGGGTCTCTAGGAAACGTTATGAAGCTTACATCTGGGCTGAAAGCGGACTCTACATAAAGGAATTAATTACCTCCGACCGGCATCGAAGCCTGCCTTCGTTCGCAGGACAATACGACTGCAAACTAACCGTAGCGGAACTGGACGTCGCAAACATTTTGGGCAAGCTTGAAAAGAGCAAGGGTGGAGACTACAGCTTTGAACAGGACAAAGAGGTTGCTGAAACTATTTTTACTGGGATTTATTAAGTTCTATCAGAAGGCCATATCTCCGGGCCTTCCAAATACATGCAGGTTTTACCCTACCTGCTCGGAGTACAACAAACAGGCAATAGAACACCACGGTCCCATCAAGGGACTGTATCTGGGGATAAGGCGGATACTACGCTGCCACCCCCTAAACCCCGGTGGTTACGACCCTGTACCGGGAACGGAGGAAGACGAAGAAAAACGGGAGTAGGTCATCACTTCAGTCCGTAATTATCCGCGATAGATCCCCCACGTTCATAAAGAGGTTTCGGAGGTTGGCGAGGAGGTTCAACCTATTATTCCTCTTCTTGGCGTCATCTGCCATTACCATTACGTTGTCAAAGTAATCGTCGATTGGGCCCTTGAGTTCCAACAGGTGCTCGATAACCTCTTCGTACCTGTGCTCTTTAGCTAAATCCTCAAGTTTATCGGCCTTCTTCGACGCTTCTTTCCAGAGCGTTAATTCCTCCTCCAGCTCCATAAGTTCAGAGTTAACTTCGTCCTCTGACCGTTCTTCATCAAGGATGTTCATAACCCGGGTAAACGAATCGACGAGTCTCTTCAACTCCGGCTTATCCTTGAAACCCTGAAGGCTACCCGCCCTCCTGTAGCTCTCGTAGGCGTCTCCCTCGTAGTTGGCCATAACGGCGTCAACCACGTCGTAGTCAAACCCGTAAACCCTCTCCAGGACGCTCGAGGTTCTTTCCTCGAGGTAACCTCTAAGCCTCTCTCCGAACGGGACGTCCGTTTCCAACGAGAATTGATCTCCGGAGAACTCCACAAGCCCGGGAAGGTCGAGTACCAATCGATTGTCAATGATGGTCCTTAAAACACCGTCCGCCTTCCTGCGTAAACCGTAAGGGTCACGAGTGCCGGTGGGTTCCTCGCCGATAAGGAAGGATCCGGTCAACGTATCGAGCTTGTCCGCAATGCTGGCAACTGCTCCGGAAACAGTGTCGGGCGTGTCATCTCCCGTGGACCGAGGTCGGTAATGCTCCCTGATACCTTGGACAACCAACTCCCTTTCCCCGTCGAGTTTGGCGTAATAACTCCCGATGACTCCCTCAAGGGAGGGAAATTCGTCGACGACCTCTGTGACCAGGTCCCCTTTACAGAGGGTGACCGTTCTATTAATCATCTCTAAGTCATCTAGGCTCAAACTGCTCCCTATCTCCTCAGCCAGAGCCCTCACCCTCTCGACTTTATCCCAAATCGACCCGAGGTTTTCCTGAAAGGTAACTTTCCTAAGTTCGGGAAGAAAGCTCTCGAGTGACTTCTCTCTATCGTGCTCAAAAAAGAACTTCGAGTCCCTGAGGCGAGCGTTGATGACGGACTCGTAGCCGCGCTTTATGTCCTCCATGTCGTCTTCTACTCCGTCACGGAACCCGATAAAGAGGGAAAGTGCGGTTCCGGTTTCAGGGTCAACCAGGGGAATTAACCTTGCCTCGCCGGTTAAGGTTTTAAACAACAACTCGGCGGGCAAGTTAAGGTAACCTTCGGGAAAAGACCCGTCAAGGATACTGGGATATTCCAGGCTATTGGAGAGCGACCTTAAGAAACCCTCGTCAACTGCCATTTCAGCACTCAGCTCGCTCATCCTTTCATCAACGCGTTCTTTCATATATCCAAACCGTTCTTCGGGGTCCGGAATCACGAAGTTTTTTTTCAATTCGTCTTCGTAACTATCCGGTGAGACGATCTCAATTGATTCATTTCCGTGAAATCGATGACCCCTCGTAACCCCCGAGGCCTCAATGTTTCCTATCGTAAACCGCAATGGCTCATTACCGTAGATACAGAGGGCCCACCGTATAGGTCGGATGAACTCAAGGTCCGAGTCGTCCCATCTCATAGTTTCCGGTTGAGCGAGGTTATGTATGATATCGTTAATCAGCTCCGGAACGACCTCTGTTGCCCCTCTACCCTCCTTCTGCTCCTCAACGAAGAAATAACTACCTTCCTCCGTATCTTCGATAACGAGGTCTTCAACGGAGGCCCCGTGCCCCTCGGCAAATTTTTGCGCTGGTATTGCGAACTCTCCGTCGTCGTCTGTGCCAATTTCTTGTGACGGCCCTCTATGCTTTTCCACTACGTCAGGCTGACTTTCCACGAGGTCGTTCACCCGGACGGCGATCCTCCGCGGGGTATAGAAAAGCTCCATGTCGGAGTGATCAAGCCTTCTCTTGTCTAGCCCACCCTCCAGATCGTCCAGAAAGTTCTGCCCAACCCTCGGCAGATAGGCGGGTGGTATCTCTTCGGTTCCCAGTTCAAATAATAGGTCTTTGCTCACTAGAATAGCCCTCCAGGGATTCTACGTACTCGGAAGCGATTCCACCGGCAAGTTTTCGTATTCGGGCAATATATTTTTCCCTTTCCGTCACGCTAATGGCGTTTCGTGCCAGCAGGATGTTAAAGTAATGTGCCGCCTTGAGGGTCATGTCGTACGCGGGATAGAATAACCCCTCCTCCAAGCAGCTCTTGGCCTCACCTTCCGCTATTTCAAATAGTTCGATATTATTATCCACGTCGGCAACGTTAAAATTATACGTAGAGAACTGCCTCTCTTTTTCCTGAAATACTCGTCGGTAGGTAAGCTCGTCGTTCCAGGAGAGGTCGTATACGCTCTCGACCTTCTGAATGAACGTGGCAATTCTCTCCAGGCCGTAAGCAAGCTCCACGCATACCGGTTGCAAGTCTATACCACCAACTCTCTGGAAGTAGGTAAATTGTGTTATTTCCAGACCGTCGATCCAGACCTCCCACCCCGTGCCCCGAGCTCCGAGCGAAGGGGATTCCCAGTTGTCGTCCACGAACCTCACGTCGTGTTCCGATAGGTCTATACCGATATGTTCCAGGCTCCCCAGGTAAAGACTCTGTATCTCCTCCGGCGGTGGTTTGAGGATAACCTGGTATTGATGGTGTAGCCGAACGCGGATGGGGTTCTTACCGTATCTTCCATCCGGAGGCCTTCGGCTTGGTTCAACATAACCAACTTTTAACGGATCAGGGCCCAGCGAACCAAAGAAGGTCCCCGGATTAAAAGTCCCCGCACCCGTTTCTACATCGTAGGGCTGGATTATGAGACACCCATGTTCCAGCCAGTACTCCTCCAGGCTGGTAATTAGTTCTTGTAAGTTCATCTTCTAGTTCTGGAGGTTCTCCTGGGATAACTCTACCAACTCCTCAAATACGTCGGAATCCCTGACTGCAATATCGGCAAGCATCTTCCTGTTTAGCTCGATACCTGACTTGTTTAGGCCACCGATGAACTTTGAATATGAGGTACCATTTTGCTTGGAAGCAGCACCTATCCTGGTAATCCATAACTTTCTGAAGTCTCTTTTCTTCCGCCTGCGGTCGATGTATGCGTTCTTCATCGCCTTCATGACGGACTGCTTCGCTATCTTATAACAGTTTCTTCTCTTTCCGTAAAATCCCTTTGCCCTCTGCAGTATCTTCTTACGGGACTTTAATCTTGAATTTCCTCTCTTTGTCCTTGGCATGTTTACCTCCCAATCTATCCAAATCTCTAGAGTATTTGCCCTCTATGATGACAGAAGTTTATCCAGGTTTTCCTTTTGTCCCCCGGTAACCTCCTTGTCCTTTCTAGCCTTTCTCTTATTGCCCGGTGATTTTTTAGTCAGCTTATGGACGTAACCTGATTTCTTATGAGTCAACTTCCCGTTCTTGGATTTCTTGAAACGCTTGGCAATTCCTTTATGTGTCTTCTTTTTTGGCATATTAATCTCCTCCTGGTTTAAGCAACATCTGAACGACTTGACCTTTAAGCGTTGGCTTTTGGTCAACGTCCCCCACATCGCTCGTTTCCTCGATTATATCGTTCAACAGGTCAAACCCTTTGTCTTTATGCGCTTTTTCCCTGCCGCGGAAAAAGACTGTGGCTCTAACCTTATGGCCCTTCTTTAGAAACCTCTTTATGTGCCCTACTTTAGTATTAAAGTCGTGCTCCTCGATCTTAATGGAAAACTTTATCGTCTTGAGTTTCTTCTTTTTCTGCTGATTTTGCTTCTTCTTCTTCTGCTGATACTTGTACTTTCCGTAGTCCAGAATCTTTGCCACCACCGGGTCAGCTTCCGGTGCCACTTCAACAAGATCCAGGTCGTGATCTTCGGCCTCTTTCAAGGCATCTTCCAGACTCATTACGCCAATTTGCTCTCCTTCGTTATCAATTACCCTTACTTCTCTTGCCCTAATCTCGTGGTTTACTCTAGTTTCGTTCGAGATTTTTTTCCCTCCTTATTATAGGGTTCAAAAGGTCAGACACCTTCGGGCACTGCTTTGTACAAACCTTTTTGCATAATAAAATCCAACACTACTGTAGGAACCATCTCTCCAATAGGCCGTCCGTCCGCTACTCTCTCCCTGATTTCTGTCGAGGATATCGATATTTCATCCATATCCAGGAACCTCAGGTCCGCCCCCTGAAATATCTCCTCGTGAAAGTCAGACTTCTTATAGCCACCCCGTGGAGCAATTACGAAAGGACAGCTGTCTAGCAATTCCTCCGGTTGCTTCCAGGTATCAATGTTTATCAAGTTATCCGCACCGACGATAAAGACAATTTCTGGAAGATCTTCCTTCATTTTTTTTATCGTATCTATGGTGTAAGAAGGACCTTCTCTTTCTATTTCAACCCCGGAAACTTCCAGTACTTCATAGTCCTCTACAGCCAAACCCACCATCTCGTATCGAAGTACCGCGTCAAGCACGCCCCGGCTATTCTTGTGCGGTGGGTTTTTCGACGGAATGAATATTACTTCGTCCAAATTTACCTGTTCAATAGCGTTTTTAGCTACTTCCAGGTGGGCATTATGAATTGGATCGAAGGTACCGCCAAATAAACCCACCCTACGTGACGAGTTCAAATTCCTGTCCTCCTATTTTTATAATGCTGCCATCCGTCGCGCCGTTGGACTTCAACTTCTTGATGACTCCCTTGTCCTCAAGCTTCCTGTGGAAGTAATCCGGCGCGTCCACGGTCGAGAAGTCCAGTTTTTCCACCAGTTTTTCAACTTCTTTTCCTTCGACGATAAAAACGTCTCCCTCCTGGAGCACCCTGAACCCCTTTTCACCTTCAAAGCGATAGACCCTGTAACTATCCTTGTCGTCGCTCTCCTCCTCACCAACTCCCCTATCGGACGTTTCACGTACCTTCTGAACTTGTTCATATGTTTTATTGACGAGTTCGTCGATCCCTTCCCCGGTGGCAGCTGAGACCGGATGCATCTTTAGCCCTTCCTCAGAAAACCTGGAAACCTGTTTGCTAACCTCCTCATCATCGATTAAGTCCATCTTATTTCCCGCAATTATTTCAGTAATCTGCCCCAGGGAGCTATCATATTTCCTTATCTCTCTGCGCAACGTCCTCCAGTCTTCAAGTGGATCCCTGCCCTCAATCCCAGAGATATCTACCATGTGAACGAGGGTCTTCGTCCGCCCAAGGTGCTTCAAGAACTTATCCCCGAGACCTCGGCCCTGGTGAGCACCTTCGATCAACCCGGGGATATCCACGGCGACAAAGCTATCCCAGTTTCCGACCTCTACCACCCCGGGGTGAGGGTCCATAGTAGTGAAGTGATAGTTACCGATCTTGGGCTTCTGAGCGCTAATCCGCGCAATAAGGCTGGACTTACCGACGTTGGGAAACCCAACTATCCCCACATCTGCCAGCATCTTTAACTCTAACCCCAGATACCTCTCGTCGCCCTTCTCTCCCACCTCTCTTAGCTGTGGAGCAGGATAGCTAGGTGACGCGAACGCTGCATTCCCCCGTCCCCCGCTTCCACCTTCTACTACGCGGTAACTTTTACCCTCTTCGTTGAGGTCGATCAATTGCTCTTCCGTCGATCCATCGTAAACTATAGTCCCCACGGGTACGTCAATGTAGGTGTCTTTCGCCGATTTCCCTGTCCTATTCTGGCTTCCCCCTCCTTGTCCCGAGTCAGCAACAAAGGTGTTTTTGTTCTCAAACTTCATCAGGGTATTCACACTTCGATCGGCCTGAAGGTATATATCTCCCCCACGTCCACCGTTTCCGCCATCGGGACCTCCGTGTCTCTGGCCATAGCCCCTCTTGAAGCTAATCTTTCCGTCCCCACCATCACCAGCATTTACCGTAATTGTAGCTTCATCGATAAACATATGTATTCACGAGGTCGTTCACAGGAAAGTTCTGTTGGTGGAATGTTATTCTACGAAGGTAATACAACGCTGATATACTTTTCGCCCGAGCCTTCAAATTTCACGTAACCTGCTTCCTTGGCAAAAATCGTGTGGTCCCTTCCCATGCCAACATTCCTTCCAGGCTTAAATTTGGTTCCCCTCTGCCTGACAATTATGTTGCCCGGTTCCACCCATTCACTTCCGAACTTCTTTACTCCCAGGCGTTTTCCTGCGGTATCATGAACGTTTTGCGTAGAACCACTACTTACTTTATGAGCCATCTCTTCTTACCTCCTCGATCGTAAATAAATTAATACTCTATCTCGTTTATCTTCACCTTCATATAGGGCTGTCGGTGGCCAAGTTTTCGCCTCTGACCCTTTCTCTTCTTGTACTTAAACACCGTCAGCTTGTCGTCACGCGCACTTTCGACTATCTCCCCTGAAACGGCAGCGTCGTCGACGAAGGGCTTACCTACGTTTAGCCCTTCGTTGTCCTTGACCAACAGAACGCGTTCAAACGTTACGTCTTCCCCAACGTCCTTCCCATTTAACTTTTCAATCTTTATCTCAGATTCTGGCTCAACTCGATATTGTTTACCGCCAGTTTTTATAATTGCGTACATTGTTTCCTCCACAAGATATTAATTTACTCTTATACTAATTTTCAAGCCGATTACTACTTCCATCCGTCCTTAGGCAATATTCGCCCCGGGTTCTACCTCTTTGTCGGTCGTAAGTAAAGAAAGGGAGTCTCCTTCAGCAGCGAGGAGCATACACTCGGACTTCTCTCCGTGAATTTTAGCCGGCTCGAGGTTCGTTAACACTATCACTCGTTTGTCCTGAAGTTCTGCAGCCGAATAGTGCTTTTTTAACCCCGAGATAGTCTGCAGCTTTTTCTCGCCTACGTCGACCTCAAGCTTGTAAAGTCTATCAGCAGATGGCATCTTCTCGACCTCAGCCACCTTGCCCACACGGATATCCATCGCCGAAAAATCGTCAAAACTTACCTTTTGGCTGCTCATACCGGTCTCCTCCTCAGTTTTCTTCGCTCTTTTTTTAGTTATCTCCTCGTATTCCCCTTTGATCTCATCGATGTCTTGCTTGATAAGCAGTGGTTCGGGTTCGTTAATTTCCCCCTCGGGAACCTGATAAATAGAATCCCATGAGGGATCGGAAATGCCAAAGATCCTATAGACGTCACGGGAAAAAGACGGGACGAACGGGTTAAGCATAATCGCTATAGCCTTTGCCGCGTACAAACTAGATAGCACTACGTTTACGTCGCCGGTATCCCAAGGCTTTTTTTTCTGGAAGTACCTGTTTCCATAGTTTCCAAGTTCGCATATTTCCCTCAACCCGCCTGAAAGGCTACCAGCCTCAAACATATCCTCAACACGAACGACCGTGTCTTTCACTTCTTTCCGGACCTCTCCCTCTACTTCCGCCCCGGGTATAGAGCCGTCGAACTTCGAGAATGCAAATGACGTCACCCGATTTATAAAATTACTCACGTTATCGATAAATATATTGTTGACCGTCTTGTCCAGCTCTTTCCAGGAAAACTCAACGTCCTTCTTTTCCGGCCTGCTGTAAAGCAAATAGAACCGCCAGAACACGGGGTCCATGATATTCGTGGCGTCATCCGTCTCC
>JAGXLQ010000128.1 GCA_018334595.1 Candidatus Bipolaricaulota bacterium
AATCACCGGAAAGATTGCTGCGGCTTTCTTACTTGCCTACACCGCGGAACTTTTGTCCTTCGGAGTCGGAGCAGGGGTTTTCTGGTTTCGGACAGCGCAAATGCTGCCGCTTTCTGCGAGCCTTCAGGTCTTAGTAGTAATACCGATCTGGAGCTGGCTTATTGTTGAAATGTTAGCTCTGAGTTACGTCCTGCTTGGAAGCCCTCTGGTCGCTCAGGTAGTTGGTCTGGGCTTCATGGCTTTATTCATTAACATGCGAAACTTAGGTACTTTTGTTTTTCTCGGTTCCCATCCGGCTTTGTTTGCTCTTTTAGGCCTAATAGTTATTGCCCTCTCCTACTACCTGCTGGGAAGACTTGACCGGGAATGGGTGGTCAAGAGATGGAAACACTCCGCCAGTTAAAGTACATCCAAGACCCAGTCCTTCAGTTCAAATGGAAGCTAGTTTTCATGGGTTTATCGCAACATTTCAGTGGTTGTGTCAAAAGAAATAGATTTTAAAACTCTGTAATTTATGCTCCCCCTAGCCTGAACATTTATCGTAAAATTTTAACAAACCGCCACTTTCGTTAAAATCCTGGGGCTCCATAAAAGTCCCTATTATGCCCTAACTAAACCGCCGAGACTTGCGCAAAAACCCGTTAAATCGATGATTTTTTCATTTCTTATCATTTTCCTTGCAGACCGGCCCTTACCTCAATATTATTACGTAGGTATTAAAACGTAATATGATCTTATTCGATGCTTCCACGTTGATACTATTAGCTAAAATTGGCTTACTGAGGGACCTCGTAGCGCAAGTTGATATTGGAACTACATCTCAGATCAAGGAGGAGTGCGTTCGCGGGGAGACCACTGACGCCAAGTTGATCAAACAACTGATCGAGGAAGAGAAGATAAGTGCCCTTGAGGTGGAAAGAGACGAAGGAAGAAAAGCTCAAAACTGGGAAGATGGTTTCAACATAGGGGCGGAGGCCTACCCGCTGGAGCTGGCACGGAACCGGGGTTATCTTTTCGCCACCGATGACAAGGCAGCAATAAAAGCCTGCAAGGTGTTTGGGGTGGAGTTCACCACCGCAATTGATTTTTTGATCCGGGCGTACGAAAGAGGCGACTTAGGGCGAGAGCTGGCCAAAGAAAAACTGGACCAACTGGAAAGATACGGCCGCTACGACAGCTCGATTATGGAATATGCGGGGAAGAAGCTCGGAGGTGAGCAAGATGAAGACGACTAGCTTCAGACTAGACGAGGCGGAACTCAAACGGATAGAGAAATTGGCCAAGGAGGAAGGAGAAGACAAGTCCAAGACGGTCCGGGAACTACTGGATTACGGGTGGGAGTATTTGATGATCAGGAAGTACAAGGACGGAAAACTCTCCCTCTCAAAGTTGAGTCAAGAACTGGAGGAACCGATAAGCGAGGTCATGGACAAACTTTCCGACCTGGGAGTTCAATCGCCGCTGGAGAAAGATGAGGTCATGGAAGGATACGACGCATTAAAAGGAGAGTATTAATTGGAGCCGCAAATTCCTTACACCCCCTGAACGACCGAGAAAACCCCCAATACCCCCTATCCAAACTATAGCCGGACAAAAAAAGAACCGCTTAGAATGGCAATAGGAGCATGTGTATATATCCAGTGACAGGATATTATAGCATATAAAGAGTTTAACCCCTCGATCGAGATATCGAGGGGTTAATATGATTAATGTATAATTCGTTGCGCCATGAGTAACCTTCAGTTAGAGACTATGGGGTATAATTAAACCCCATAGTCCAAACCAAAGTCTGCTATGATGCCCGCTAAATGTCGACATTAACCGACGTCCGTGATCTGCCTTGACGGTTTGGCTGAGTTCGACTGGGCGCCAAACCATTATTAATGGTGGAAGATAACTAATCTCGGGTTGAGGGTCCCGGGCGACCGTCCTGTGCTGGTTGTGGAGTCCAATATATCGGAGATAGTACCTGGTATCTCCCCCGGGAGTCTCCTTGCCAAAATTCGAATATCCGTTATACATTTACGACAAGTGAAGCCAACCAGGACTGTCATCTGGAGGAGATATACATGAGCGAGCGTTTTGTAATTATCGGTGGCGACGCGGCTGGAATGAGTGCGGCGAGCAAAGCAAGGCGGTCCGACCCGAATCTGGAGATCATCGTCCTCGAGAAGGGAGAGTGGGTATCTTATGGTGCCTGTGGACTCCCCTATTACGTCAAAGGTGAAGTCGAACAGATAGAGGACCTGGTCGCGATAACCCCGGAAGAATTTGTCGAGAAGAGAAACATCGACCTCCGCCTGAATCACGAGGTCACCGAAATTAGGCCGGAAAGAAAGTCGATCATAGTTGCTGAGGGCGGGGAGGAGCAGGAGATGAGATTTGACAAGTTACTCATCGCCGTCGGTGCAAGCCCGATAGTGCCCGATATTCCCGGCTCCGATATGGAGGAGGTGTTTACCCTGCACGGCCTCGACGACGGAAAGGAGATACGGAGTTTCGTAGAAGAGAAGCCACCTGACAGAGCGGCCATCGTCGGAGGGGGATATATCGGTATCGAGATGGCGGAGGCACTCCACGACAGGGGGCTGGAAGTAGACGTGATAGAGGGCCTGTCGAGGTTGTTGACACCGTTTAACCCCGACGTCTCCGACGTCGTCCAGTCACACCTAAGTGAGCGCGTAGACGTCCACCTGAACGATTTTGTGGAGGGGATAAGTCGGGTCGGCTCCGAGGAGTTAAGGATAAGTTTTGGCGGCCAGGAGATACTATCCGATATGGTAGTCATGGCCGCGGGCGTTCAGCCGAACGTCCAGCTGGCCGAAGAGGCGGGAGTAAAGCTTGGGCCTACCGGAGCGATCTCCACGGACGAGTACGGCAGAACGAACTTCCCCGACGTATTTGCCGCCGGGGACTGTGCCGAGGCGACGAACACTTTGACCGGAGGGCCCGACTACGTACCACTCGCCCTTACTGCAAACAGGGACGGGAGGGCGATAGGTTCGACAGTTGGTGGAGACCCGGTCCTCCTGGCGGAGATTGCGGGGACGGCCGTACTCAAGGCGTTTGACCTGGAAGTTGCCCGGACCGGTCTTGCCGTAGAGGATCGGGCAAGGAGAGAAGGGTTTGATCCCATCTCGGTGACGATAAAGGCGCCCTCGCGTGCGGGCTACTATCCTGGCCCTAAGAGGATTGACGTTTCCCTCGTCGCGGACGAGACAAGCGGTCTCCTGCTCGGGGGTAGCATGGTCGGCAAAGAGGGGGTGTCCAAGCGTATAGATACCCTTGCTGCGGCACTGTCCGCGTCGATGACCGTCTCCGAACTTGAAAATCTGGACCTGTCCTACGCTCCACCCTTCGGGCCCACGTGGGATCCTCTGTTGACGGCGGCAAAGGTGTTGGCGGGCAGGTTAAACAGGTTGTAGGGGTTATATCTTTAGGTTTACCTTTCTAACTGAGTCACCGAAGTTTCTCGTCCCGCCGGCCTGAGAGACTATCTCCATGACGCGATCAGGATCGACGGCTACCGAGCCAAACAGGTGAGAAATCCCGTACTTCGAAAGGACCGGAGACATGGGGGTCGAAGGGCCTAGCAGCCCGACACGACCGGTGGTTAGTTCCAGGAGATGGTCGATTGTTCCGTTGATCAGGGTTGTCGATGAAATGATAGAGACGTCGCACTCGGGCAAGAGCCTGTCCACCGACCAGTCCGGGTAGACGTAATCCTCTCCCGTCATTTCCCGTTCGAATATCTTCAGCCCTCCCGCTCTCTTGCGGACCTCCTCGATCAACGGTTCAAAGTATCCGACCATGGCGACCTCGTGGTCGGGACCGATGTCGAGGGCCTCTCCCAGGAAAGGAGCGTTGCTTTCCTGGTCCCTGTTTACGATTGCGTTAAGCGTAGCCAGTCCAATTCCGGATAATAGGGCATTTGGTTCCTTAATAAGTTGTAACGCCTTGTCAGCTTCAGTTCCCATGTATTCGCCGGCGTCTTCTAGAAGGCTGCAACCCCGGGGCAGATTGTACCTTAACGTGGCGGCAACTCCCGCATCTCCGTTGCTCAACTTGACTGCAGTGTAGCCAAGCCCGATCCGCAGGTCGACGACCTCCAGCCCACGTAGCGCAGGCCTATACTCATCGATAAGTTCATCCGTCAACATTCGGAATTGGCCCATTTTTCTCTCTCGTCCTCCCCTTGGACGACGACGTAGGTCTTTTCTCGTCCGGATGAGGCCCCCGGACAAGATCCACTCATCGGACAACTATTGCAGGCACTCCCCGAGCTGACCTTCTTGACCTTTCCCTGATGTTCTAGGGTCTCTATCATCGCCCGCACGGTCTGTTTTCTCATTCCCAGAGAAGAAGCTATACCGTCAAGTGAGCCGCCCCTCTCAAGCATGCTCAACAACTGTTCGGTCTTACTCATTTACAGTCTCGCCTCCCTGGTCCGACATCTTTCTGCTAGTTACCCAGACTAGGGCCAAGGAGAGAGGCAAGAGAAAGATCGCCGG
>JAGXLQ010000010.1 GCA_018334595.1 Candidatus Bipolaricaulota bacterium
GAGAAAAAGAGTACGAGCTTACCGTGAGTATGATCTAATTCCTCAAAATGCACGTCTTCTGGCTCAATATATTCTAACATTAGCCCTCCGCTACGTGATTTTTTACCGTGAGTAGAACTCAACAATTCTATTTACTTTAAGCGTTTCCTCAAGGTCCTCAATTGCGGGCTCTGACAAGACAGAGGTCCTCATATTGTCGGGCTCAACGTCTATCCAGGTGGGAATACGAGACGGTTCCTCGTTAATCAGCTCGCGCAAACCTTCCTTCTTGCTCGAGCCACTCTTGAACGAAACCACGTCGCCCTCTTCCACCAGGTAGGACGGTATATCAACCGAGCGGCCATTAACCTCAATATGACCGTGGTTAATCAGCTGCCGGGCTTGATCTCTGGAATTGGCCAGACCACTGCGATAGAGGACGTTGTCTAGCCTCTTCTCGAGCAGCTTGAGCAGCGCCTCACCGGTGACCTCTTTGCTCTTCTTTGATTCTTCAAAATAGTTCCTGAATTGCTCCTCCCTGAGACCATATATATGGCGGGCCTTCTGCTTTTCCCTCAGCCTAATCCTATATTGAGACCATCTTGACCTGCTCTCTCCTGCCTCACCGGGCGGGTAGGACTTCCTGGTCAACGGACATTTATCGGAATAACACTTGTCACCCTTTAAAAATAACTTAGTTCCTTCGCGCCTGCATTTCTTACACTTCGCTTCTGTATCTCTTCCCATATTTGATACCCCCTCTAACCGTGCGATCTGGGCGTTATGTTAGAAACCTTGGTAACCTTAATCCCCGCCCCTTCGATCGTTTGTATAACTGAATTTCGTCCAGAACCTGTTCCCTTTACCGTAACGATAACGGAGTTAACGCCAAAGTCCCTCATCTTGTTTATAAGGCTTTCCGTGGCAACCTGGGCGGCGTAAGGGGTTCCTTTCCTCGAACCCTTAAATCCCACAGATCCCGGCGTAACCCACGATACCACATCTCCGTTGGTATCCGTCAGGGTAAGAATGGTGTTGTTAAACGAAGCGTTGACATGAACCCTGGCCTTGTTAAGCTTTACCTTCTTGCGTGCCATTTAATCTCTCCTCGTTTCATAAAAATCATTTCTTACCTGCTTTTGCTTCCCGTGGGCCCTTCCAGGTTCTCGCATTTGACTGTGTCTTCTGCCCTCTGACGGGTAACCCCGTCTTGTGGCGCCGCCCACGGTAACATTCGATTTCCTTTAACCTCTGGATATCCGCCTGGACCTTACGCTCCAGATCCCCTTCTACCCTGTATTTATCTATGGCGTTCCTGAGCTTGGCTACGTCCGCTTCGGTTAGATCGTGGACGTACTCGTCGGGATCAACACCCGAAGCCTCTGCGACCTCGTATGCCCTGTTCTGCCCTATACCTTTAATGTAAGTAAGGGAGATCTTCACCTTCTTCTCCTCGGGAATGTCTACACCAGCTAGTCTTGGCATCCTAAATCACCTAATATAATCATCCTTGACGCTGCCTGTGCTTCGGATTCTTGCAGGTCACCTCAACACGGCCATGGCGTCGAATAATTTTGCAGTCATCGCAAATCTTCTTTACGGAACTTCGCACCTTCATAATTTCCCTCCTCGTCTATGACTCTCTATAGACTATTCTGCCCTTGCTCAAATCGTGCGGGGAGAATTCAACCAGAACTCGGTCCCCGGGAACGATCCTAATAAAGTGCTTCCTTATCTTTCCTGATATATGGCAGATTGCCTCGTGTCCATTGTCGAGCTCAACTTTAAACATTGAATCGGGCAGGGCTTCAATGATCTCTCCCCGCCTTCTGATAATATCTTTATCCTTTTCAGGGCCCATGACTTTACGAACCACCTCTGACAAGTACTTCCGGACCATCGCTCGTCGCAGCAACCATCCCTTCAAAGTGTGCCGACAGTCCTCCATCTGCTGGGACTGCCGTCCAACCATCGTCAAGGACGACGGTGGATTTATCGTCCATCTTTACCATCGGCTCAATACAAAACACCATTCCCTTTTTGATCCTCTTCCCCGTATTGGGCTCACCATAATTGGGAATTTGCGGGTCCTCGTGCATATTCCTCCCGATACCGTGACCGACAAACTCCTTAACGACGTAGAACCCCCGTTCTTCTACGAAGGACCCAATTGCATGCGAAATATCTCCAATCCTATTTCCGGGACATACCTGCTCTAACCCTACGGACAGGGCTTCGTTCGTCACGGACACCAAGTCCTTCGCCTGGCTGCTTATCTCACCCACCGTCACGGTTGTGGCGAAGTCAGCAAAAAACCCCCGGCGCTCTATGCCAACGTCCAACGAGAGAACGTCACCGTCATATACAGTCCTCTCACTGGGTATTCCATGTACTATCTCTTCGTTGATAGAAGTGCATAAAGAACTTGGGTATCCACGGTAATTTTTGAAGGCGGGCTTCCCATCAGCTTCAACGATTAACTGTTCGGCGTACTCGTCAAGCGAGATAGTCGTGACGCCGGGCTTTACTCTCTTTACCACTTTATCAAGAATACTGCCTAAAATAGTAGCATTTTCACGCAGAATTTCAAGCTCTGAACCCGATTTTAACTCTATCATGATCTGTAATCCCTAACTAATCGCCGATCTAACTTCTTCAAATATTTCACCCGGTTCCCGCTCGCCATCTACTTCCACCAAAGTCCCGCGGTCACGATAGAAATCAATCAGCGGCGCAGATTGTTCCAGGAAGGTCTCAAATCTATTACGTATCACTTCCGGCCTGTCGTCACTTCTCTGATAAAGTTCTCCATTGCACTTATCGCAAACCCCCGGTTCGCTCGGCTTGTCAAACAGCAGGTTGTAAATCTCGCCACATTCCGAACATACCCTTCGCGCGGACAGCCTCCTCACCGCCTCCTCTTTGCTGATATTTATGTAAATAACTTTGTCTATCTCGAGGACGTCCTCCAGTTCCTCCGCCTGACTTATCGTACGGGGGAAACCGTCGAACAAGTAACCGGAATCTTGGTCCAGTTTATTGCTTACCATGTCAATGATGAGTTCGTCTGGCACCAGGTCTCCCCGGTCCATGTACTCCTTTGCCTGCCGGCCCAGTTCCGTTCCTTCGCTAACTTCCTCCCTGAGAATATCGCCTGTAGATAGGTGGACCAAATCCATGGAGTCCACGATCCGGCTCGCCTGAGTTCCCTTGCCCGCCCCGGGGCCACCTAGAAGGATCAAATTGAGGTCCATCTTGGCCATATTAGCGTCTCCTCCCTAGAAGCGCGGAGCCTCCTGCTTCCGTCAAGCTTTCGTAGTGCCTCATAACCATGTGCGATTCTATCTGCATGAGGACGTCAAGACCAACACCGACGACGATCAACACCGACGTTCCGCCAAGCCAGAATGATGACAGACCACTTATCGCGGTAAATATGAACGGCAGGATTGCGATCGCACCCAGGAAGAGGGCCCCGACCAGCAACAGACGGTTGAGGATGGAATTTATATACTCAACTGTCGGCTGACCAGGCCTTACGCCGGGAATGAACCCCCCCGACTCCTTGAGATTCTTGGCCACGTCGTTGGGGTCGAAGATAATCGCGGAGTAAAAGTAGGTAAAGAAGATAATTAACAATACGTACGTAACCAGATAGGGAATGCTCCCACGCTGCACGTACTGCGTCAACCAGGAAAGCCCCGGTGCCCACTGGGCGACGGTCATCGGTAATGACAGGAGAACGGAGGCAAATATGATGGGAATAACTCCGCCCTGGTTCACCTTTATCGGGAGGTGACTCGTATGACCACCATAGACCTTGCGGCCGGCCGTCCTTTTGGCGTACTGTATCCGGATATTCCTCCGTCCCTGCTGGACGATGACGACGCCGGCAATAACGACGATAAATACTATAACCAACACCAGCCCCCAAATCGCGCTTACGTTCCCGTAAGTCACCTCGACCCAGGTGCTGTACAGCTGGCTGGGGAACCTCGCCATAATCCCGGCCATAATTAACACGGAGATACCGTTCCCTATACCGTTCTCGGTAATCCTCTCACCGAGCCACATCAGGAAGACGGTACCGGTCGTCATGGAGATAACGGCGGTGATAAAGAACATTAAGGTCGAACCCTCGACCATTCCCTGCCTGACGAGAAAATAACTCCAACCATATGATTGAATAAACGCTATTGCCAGGGTCCCGTATCTGGTATACTTGGTAATAACTTTTCTTCCTTCGCGACCCTGTTGCTGAAGTTCCTTAAGTTTGGGAACGACAGCAGTCAACAGGCTCATGATAATTGACGCGTTTATATAAGGGGTAATTCCCAGCCCAAACAAGGTACCTCGCCCCAGCGCCCCACCAGTAAACATGTTCAAGTACTGGAGGATGTTGCCGCCACCCTGCTCAAACATGCTAAGCAGAGCCTGCGAGTCTATACCGGGTATGGGTATGTGAGCTCCTGCTCGAAAAATCGCCAGAGCCCCCAATGTAAATAAAATTCGCTTACGCAGCTCCGGGATCTTGACGACGTTCATCAATTGGCTTAGCACGTTATATCACTCTTTGTCGTGTAGTTCTACAGCTTTGCCACCTGCACCTTCGATCTTAGCACGCGCACTTGAGCTAAAGGAATGGGCCTTTACGGTAAGTTCCTTCTCCAGCGCCCCATCGCCAAGAATCTTTAATCCGTCTTTGGGGTTCCCGATTAGACCATCGGCTTTGAGTAGGTCCGGGTCGATCACGTCACCGTCGCTGTATCTATTGAGTTCACTGACGTTAACCCATTCAGGGTCCTTCTTATTGGGATTATGAAACCCTACCTTGGGGAACCTTCTCCATATCGGCGTCTGCCCCCCTTCGAAGCCAACCTTGGGCTTACCGCCGCTACGGGCGTTCTGGCCCTTCGTTCCTCTTCCAGACTCATGTCCTCCCGTGCCGGAACCGTAACCTCTACCTCGCCGGGTCCTCCCCTTCTTGCTCCCTTCCGACGGTTTAAGGTCTTCTAATCTCTTCATTCCTGGACCGCCTCCTCCAGTTCTTCCACGTCCACGCCGCGTCGCCGGGCAGTTTCCTCAGGAGTAGTCAGATCGGAGAAACCAGCAAGAACTGCCTTGGAGAGGGTAATGGGGTTATTGGTGCCGAGAGACTTGGTCAATATGTTCTTCACTCCGGCCAAACGGCATATAGTGCCGACTACGTCTCCCGCAATTACACCCGTTCCCCTGTAAGCCGGCTTTAAAATGACCTTTCCGGCCTTGAACCTGCCGATCACTTCGTGAGGAATAGTACCGTTGACTATGGGCACCTTTACCAGGTGCTTCTTGGCGTCACGGACGGCTTGATTTATCGCTCTCGGTATCTCTCCCGTGCTTCCAGAACCGACACCAACGACTCCTTCGTAGTTTCCAGCAACTACTATTACCCTGAATCGTAGGTTCCTGCCACCCTTAGTAACTTTGCTAACACGGCTAATATCTATTACGTTGTCGTCGAATTCGTCGTCCCTTCTTCTACGTCTCGCCATAGCTAAAAGACCATTCCCTCCTCTCTCATTTGATCAGCCAGTGCCTGTACTTTACCGTGATAGGGATATCCGCCACGGTCAAAGACAACCTCCTCAATACCTTTATCCGACAACCTTTCAGCCAGCATCGCTCCCACCTTCTTTGCCGTCTCAACTGTGGCGTTGGTAACTTCCTCGTCCAGGTCGGAACTCAACGTGGAGGCTGCGGCAATAGTCTCGCCCTTGAGATCGTCTACAGCCTGGGCATAGATATGCCTGTTGGATTTCCTTACGGAAACCCTGGGCTTGCTCGCCGTCCCCCGCAGCTTACTCCTTATGCGGTTATGTCTTATCTTTCGTCTTTTCTCTCTGTCAACTATTGGCACTTACAAATCCTCCTGCTATTCCGTAATATTCTGTGCTCGAGGCGCTTGTCCAATCAGCAAAGGCTTTACCCGATCCCGGCCTCTTCTCCACCGGACAACTTCCCTTCCTTCCGGATGATCTCTTCACCCTTATACCTAATTCCCTTACCTTTGTAGGGCTCCGGGGGCCTCAACCGCCTAATATCTGCGGCGACCTGTCCTACTTCCTGTTTATTCGGCCCCATGATTTTAATCTGATCATTACCTTCGACCTCAGCGTCGACGTTCTCTGGAAGTTCGTATTCAATCGGGTGAGAATAACCCAACTCGAGGACAAGCTTATTCCCCTGGGCCCTAACCCTGTACCCGAGACCCTCAATGACGAGGCTTTTCTCAAAGGGCTTGACCAGGCCGTTTACCATATTCGCTATGAGGCTCCTGTAGAGGCCGTGCTTTTCCCTGTATTCTTTTCTGTCGGCGTTTCTCTCCACCAGGATCTCGCTCCCCTCTTCCCTGATAGTCACGTAGTTGGGATCGTATTCCTGGCTGAATTCCAGGCCGTTTTCTCCCGACACCTGAACCTGGTTATTGCTTACCTTAACGTCAATCCCTTCCGGAATCTCTATCGGTGTCTTTCCTACCTTGGACATTTCTACCACCTCACCAGACTTCCAACAGCAGTTCCCCGCCGACGCCCTCTTCCTTGGCGGCCTTTCCGGTCGTTACCCCGTGAGAGGTACTAAGCACGGAGGTTCCTAACCCCCCAAGAACCTGGGGTATCTCATCGCTGGAAACGTAAACTCGCTTAGAAGGCTTACTGACCCTCTTAATCCCCTTGATGACTTCCTCTTCGTCGTTGTATTTCAGCTTTATCGACAGGGTCTTCTCCACCCCTTCCCCTTCCTTAACCTCGAAGTCACCGATGTACCCCTCGTCCTTCAGCACCTGAGCAATCGAATCCTTTAACTTGGCGTCCGGCATTTCAACCACGTCGTGTTGCATGCGGCTGGCATTTCTTATTCTCGTTAACATGTCGCTAATTGGGTCCGACGTTGTCATATTTCTCCTCCAAATTACTCAACTCATTACCAGCTTGCTTTCTTTACTCCGGGTAACTCTCCCTTGTGGGCTAATTTGCGGAAACATAACCTGCAGACCCCAAAGTCCCTGATATATCCTCGTGACCTTCCGCAAATGCTACATCTATTATAATCTCTGGTTTCGTATTCATGATCTTTGTTTGCTTTTTCAACTAACGCTTTACGGGCCATTCTATCCCTCCCTAGTTTTAAACGGTGAACCAAGTTCCTTCAGCAGATAATAGCCTTCCCTGTCGCTATCCGCACTCGTTACAATCGTTACATCCATACCCTGGACCTGTCTTATGTCGTCGAAGGTGATCTCGGGGAAAACGAGCTGCTCGTTTAACCCCAGACTGTAGTTGCCGCGTCCGTCGAAGGAATCGGGGGATAGACCCCTAAAATCCCTAATACTTGGCAGGGCAACGTTAAACAGCTTGTTCAAAAACACGTAGGCTCTCTTCTTCCTCAACGTGACTTTACAACCAACCGGCACCCCTCTACGGATGTCAAAATCGGCTATTGACTTCTTTGCCCGGGTAAGGACAGGCCTCTGCCCAGTAATCGCGGCCAGGTTATCCATAGCCGTGTCAAGGATACTCGGATCGTCGTACTCGGAGATTCCCATGTTGATAACTACCTTTTCCACACCGGGGATCTCCATCGGGTTATCGTAACCCAGTTCAGCCCCCAGATTATCCCTGACTTCCTGTTCGTATCTTTCTTTCAGCAACATCAGTCCAAGACCCCTCCACACTTTTTACAGACCCGCACTTTATCGCCTGACACCTCGTCAAACTCTACCCTGCTCGGTTCATCACAGGACGGGCATATTGGGAGGACGTTGGACATGGCAATCGGCTCTTCTCGTTCAATAATTCCCGGCTCTCTTTGCTGTTGAGTTCTACCCTGGTGCTTGTATCTAAAGTTGACGTTCTCGACGATAACCCGCTTATCCTCCGGAAATACGGTCAAAACCTCTCCAATCTTGCCCTTGTCGTTCCCCGCGATAACCTTTACTCGATCTCCTTTTTGAACTTTTCTCATGTTTCCTCCCTATAAGACCTCGGGGGCCAGAGAGATGATCCGCAGCATGCTCTCCTCACGTAACTCCCTGGTGACTGGACCAAATATCCTCGTCCCCACCGGCTCAAGCCTCTCGTCAACGAGAACGGCTGCATTATCGTCAAACCGGATATAAGAACCGTCGGACCGCCTAAAGTTTCCAGCAGTCCTCACTATTACCGCTCGGACTATTTCACCCTTTTCCAGGTCACTGTTTGGTATCCGTTTCTTCACGGACGCGGTAATAATATCCCCGATAACGCCCTGATTCCTGTTCGATTGACCGAGAACGTTGATACACCTCAGCTGCTTGGCGCCGGAGTTATCGGCAACCTGCAGGATCGTCTCTTGATGAATCACGACTTCCCTCCTGCCCGCTTCAAGACCTTTTCCAGTTTCCACCTCTTCTTCTTGCTCAGCGGTCTCGTTTCCGTGATTAGCACCTGATCCCCTTCGTTAGCTTCCTCGTTCTCGTCGTGAGCGTAAAACTTTGATCTCTGCTTAGTATATTTATTGTATCTTCGATGCTGCTTGAGAGTGTCTACAGCCACGACAATGGTCTTGTCCATGGCTACACTGACAACCTGCCCTTTCTTTTCCTTCTTCATTGCGACTCCACTCCTTGACTTTCTCTCTCCCGTCGTATTGTCATGGCCCTGGCGATATCCTTCTTCGTCTTCTTGATCTCGGCCGTGTTGTCTAACTCCCCAGTCGATTTTTGGAATCTCAGGTTGAATAGCTTTTCCTTCAACTCGTGCACCTTCTCGTCCAGCTCCTCCGCAGTTAAATCTCTAAATTCCCCGGGCCTCATTTCTCTCCACCCAACTTTATTCGTTCCTTCAACCTTGTTTTCAACGGAAGCTTATAGGAAACCAGCTGGTGCAGACGCTTGGCCTTCTCGGGTTCGACGCCCGAATATTCAAAGATAATCCTCCCGGGCCGTATGACGGCCACCCATTCAGCCGGCTCTCCTTTACCTTTACCCATCCTTGTCTCGGCAGGAGTCTTGGTTATCGGCTTGTCGGGAAATACTCGGACCCAGATCTTCGAGTCACGCTGCGTCTCGTGGGCCAGCGTCATCCTGGCAGTTTCGATCTGTTTGCTCGTCAGCCAGCCCGGGTCCAGGGACTGTATTCCGTATTCTCCGAAGGAAACCTTGTTCCCACGACTTGCTCTCCCCTTCGTCCTGCCCCGTCTTTGTTTTCTAAATTTCGTGTCAGCCGGATATAATGCCATCTAATATCACCTAACTTAAAGACTCAATCCTTCCGGTACTCCCTCGGGCAATATCTCCTCACGGAAGACCCAGGCCTTAACGCCTATCGGTCCGTACTTGGTCCTTGCCTCGATAAAACCATAATCTATGTCTGCCCGGATCGTCTGTAACGGTATTCGTCCCTCGTCCTGCGAGACCGTCCTGGACAAGTTAGCCCCACCTATTCTCCCAGAGCACTTAATCTTCACGCCCTTCGCTCCCTTTGACATAGAGCGACTAATAACTTCCTTCATTGCCCTGTTGGGAGGCAAGCGGTTCTCAATCTGAAAGGCCACTTCCTGAGCGATCAACTGCGCCTGGAGGTGCGGCTCTTTTGCCTCTTTGATGGAGATGTTGACTTCGCGATCAGTCATCTCGGTGAGCTCAGCCTGGAAACCGTTTATTTCACTGCCACCCTTACCAATAATAATTCCAGGTCGAGCTGAGACGATAATTATCGAAATCTTGTCATCACGGGGGCGTTCTATGCTAACCTTGGCAATGCCCGCCCCTCTATATCTCTTTTCTATTACGTCACGGATCTTCCTGTCTTCAGCGATAAACTCTGGCGTCTTGTCATCGCTGTACCAGTTGGATTCCCATTTCTTGTTGACACCGACACGAAAGCCAACTGGGTTAACTTTCTGACCCATTATTCTTCCTCCACTAGGACGATCTTGATATGACTCTGTCTTCTGCGCATTAAATCAGCTCTCCCTTGTGCTCTTGGTTTCATTCTCTTCATCGTCTGGCCCTCGTCGATTGCTGCCTCCTTTACAGATAGCTTGTCCACTGACATATCATGGTTGTGCTGAGCGTTCGCAACTGCCGATTCAAGGGTATCCTGAATAAATCGGGCTGCCTTCTTCCTCGAAAACTTGACCGTCCTCAACGCCTCGTCAACGGTCTTCCCTCTGATCGCATCGGCAACGGGCCTGGCCTTCTTGGGCGAGACCCTTACGTTCTTCGTAATCGCTTTTGCTTCTTTCATGCTATCTCTATCCTACCGGGGTAATCGGTTCTTTCTTCTTGATTCCACCGTGCTGCCGGAATACCCTCGTCGCAGCAAACTCGCCCAACTTGTGCCCGACCATGTTTTCAGATATTTCAACCGGTACGTGATCTCTTCCATTATGCACCTTTATCGTCAGCCCAACCATCTGAGGAACAACAGTCGAATCTCGTGACCAGGTCTTAATCTCTTCTATCTCTCCCCTCTTTGCCTTCTCGACCTTTTTCTTCAAACTATCCTTTATGTACGGTCCTTTTTTTACTGACCTAGGCATTATCTACCTCCTCTTTTTCTTGGTCCTTCGCTTGATTATCATCTTGTCACTGGCCTTCGACTTTCTAGTCTTACCACCTTTGGCCGGAACTCCCGTAGCAGAGACTGGCGGGCGCCCGACAAACGCACGACCCTCTCCTCCTCCGTGAGGATGATCGACTGCGTTCTTGGCAACTCCTCTGACCTTCGACTTCCTGCCCATATGCCTGGTTCTACCGGCCTTGCCGCTCTTGACATTCTTGTGACCCGGGTTGCTCACCTGACCAATAGTTGCCTTGCAGTTAGGGTTAAACCCTCTTACCTCACCCGAGGGAAGCTTTACGTCAACCCTTCCCGCCTCTTTCGCAACGATAACAGCAGCAGTGCCAGCTGACCGCGCAATTTTGCCCCCGCTGTTTGGAGAAAACTCGAGGTTGTGAATCGGCCTTCCCGCCGGTATACGCTTCAACTGCAACGCGTTACCCGGCCTGACCTCTGCACCCTCTCCGGCTTGAACCTCGGAGTCAACCTCCAACTTGAGCGGCGACAGTATATATCTTTTCTCTCCATCGCTATACGACAGCAACGTTATCCAGGCAGAACGGTTCGGGTCGTATTCCCTGCTTAACACCCTCGCTGTGACGCCTTCCTTGTCCCTCTGGAAATCTATCTTTCTATACTTCCTCTTGTGACCCCCGCCTCTGCCTCTCACCGTCTCCTTTCCCTGGTTGTTCCTTCCACCTGACTTCTTCAGCGGTTCCAGCAGAGACTTTTCGGGCTCATCAGTCGTCAAGACGTCGTAATTCGGCACCTCAGCGTGCCGCCTCGACGGAGTAGTCGGTTTAAATCTTTTTAATCCCATATTCGCCCCTTGTTTATCCGAATATATCTATTCTGTCTCCTTCCGACAGCCTAACATAAGCCTTCTTCCAATCGCTCGTCTTTCCCTTCGGTTGATTTAACTGCTCCCGCTTGGCCTTACCTCTCATGTTCAGCGTATTCACCTTTACCACGTCAACGTTAAACAGTTCCTCGATAGCGCGCTTGACCATCACCTTGTTCGCCTTCTTGTTAACCTTGAAGACGTACTTGTTGCTCTCTTCCTGAAGACGCCACGAGTCCTCCGTAACGATTGGCTCTATAACTACATCGTTTGTGGTTAATTCCATGGTTAATACCTACACCCCTGTCGCCTGACCGACAATTCGTTCCTCTAAGTCGGTTAGGGCACTTTTTGTTAGTAGAATTCCTTCGTGTTTAAGAACCTCGTACACGTTAGCCTGAGAGGTGGAAATGCAATTAGCTGTTGGGATATTGCTGAAAGATTTCCTTAGTTTCCAATCATCCTCTACCTGAGAACAAATTATAAGAGTATCTTTCGGCAATTCAAGACTGGCCAGTAGCAACAGCGCCTCCTTCGTCTTCGGCGCGTCGAACTCCAGCCCCTCAACGACGCATATGTTTCCTTCCTCATATCTCGTAGAAAGAGCGCTGGCAAAGGCCTTCCGTTTCATCTTCTTAGGAAGGTCTTTATTATATTCCTTGGGCTTGGGGCCAAATATGACCCCACCGCTTCTCCACAGCGGGGACGCACGTGAACCGACCCTTGCCCTACCTGTACCTTTCTGACGCCAGGGCTTTCTGTTCGACCCGGTCACGTCGGCCTTGCTTTTAGTGCTGGCCGTACCGCTTCTGCCGTTGTTCCTGTATATCCTTACGGCCCGGTAGAGAAGGTCGTTGTGAAATTCTTCACCGAGAAGGCCTTCCGAAACCTCGATATCTTCTGCCTTGCTTCCGTCCGTTTTTTTGACTTCTAGTTCAATCATCGCTACTCCTGATCTGCAATATGTTGCCTCGGGGGCCGGGCACGGAGCCCTTGACCACCAGAAGGTCTTCTCCCTCGTCAACGCGGAGCACTGCCAGGTTCTGTACCGTGACCCTTGTGTTCCCGGTCCTTCCGGGTAACTTCTTACCCTTGAGGACACGACCGGGCTCAACACACATACCGACGGATCCAGGCGCTCTGTGAAAACGCGAACCATGAGTCTTGGGTCCACCCGAAAAACCCCAACGCTTCACTACCCCCTGAAACCCCTTTCCTTTAGAGTTTCCGGTCACGTCAACCCTGCCGCCAGCTTCAAACTGGCCCAGGCCGATCTCCTGCCCCGAGGAATATTCCTCGGGGTCATCGACCTGATACTCAACCAGAAACTTCTTCGGTGGCGCGTTGTACTTATCGAAGTGTCCTTTCATGGGTTTAGTCAATTTATGTCGTTCAGTGTCCTTATAGCCTAGCTGTACGCCGTTGTAGCCATCACGGTCTTCGGTCTTCACCTGGACTATAACCGACGGTTCAGACTTTATCACCGTTGCACCTACAGATTCCCCTGAATCCAGGAAGAACTGCGTCATCCCTACTTTTTCCCCTAACGTTGCTAACATCTTCCTAAACCTCCATATTTATGCGTCTCTTCGGCTAATTATCAAAGCTTGATCTCTACATCTATTCCGGTTGGCAGTTCGATATCCATCAACGCGTTGATCGTCTCCGAAGTGGGTTCATGAATATCTAGCAGTCGATTGTGAATTCTCCTCTCGAAATGTTCCATAGCCGTCTTGTTGACGTGCGGTGACTTAAGGACCGTGTAAAGCTTCCTCTCGGTTGGGAGCGGCACCGGCCCGGAGATCTTTGCTCTCGTCTCCTCGGCCGTAGTAACGATCTTATCGACTGACCTATCAACCAACTCGTGATCGTACCCCTTAAGCTTGATTCTTATTTTTTCTCTCGCCATTTTTAATAACCTCGATTGTGTAAAATTTCTTCCTTTATCTTCTCCGGTACGGTCTGGTAATGAGCAAAACTCAACGAATACGTTCCCCGACCTCTGGTAATCGACCTAAGCCTGGTCGCATAACCGAATGATTCCGCCAGAGGCAACTTGAATTCAACCAATTGAACTCCCTCTCTACTGGAGATGCCAGATACCTTTCCCCGTCGTTTTGAAATATCTTCCATTACGTCGCCCACGTGATCAACTGGAACGAAAACCTCCCCCTCCATGATCGGCTCAAGCAACTTAGAATTGCCGTGGAGTGCTCTTGTCGTCGCCCTCGAAGCCGCAGCCTTAAAGGCCATGTCGGAAGAGTCAACAGGATGGTGAGCGCCGTCGTAGAGCGTCGCCTTCAGGTCGGTGACGTTGTACCCAGCCAGCCTGCCGCTTCCCAGGGATTCGGTTACCCCCCCTTCGACGGACTTGATGTATTCCTTGGGTACGTTACCCTCTCTGACGGTACTCTCGAACTCGAAGCCCGTCCCCCGCTTAAGCGGCTCGTACAGGATCTTCACTCGTGCGTATTGTCCCCTCCCACCGGTTTGCTTGGCAAACTCTTCGTCTATATCGGACGTCGACTTGATAGTCTCCTTGTACGTGACGCTTGGCTTTCCAACCGACGCGTCGACGCCGAACTCTTCCTTCAACCTGCGGGTAAGTATCTCCAGGTGGAGCTCCCCCATACCGGAAATAATCGTCTGGTGGGAGTCGGGATCGCTCTCTACCGTAAAAGTGGGATCTTCCTTGGCCAGCTTGTGAATTGCCTCCGTGAGCCTGTTTTCGTCCGCCTCGCGCCTCGGCTCTATCGCGACAGAGATAACGGGATCAGGGAAGTCAATCCTCCTTAAGACGATCGGTTCTTCGGAGCTACATAGCGTCTCACCCGTCGACGTATGGTCCGGACCGACGACCGCAACGATGTCCCCGGCCTTCGCCTCTTCAATCCTCTCCCGCCTGTTGGCGTGCATGTGAAACATCCGGGAGACGCGTTCCCGTTTACCGGCATTGGAGTTGTACACGTTATCTCCCTCGTGTAGCGTTCCCGAGTATATCCTCAAGTAGAGCAACGTCCCCGTATACTGGTCCGTAGCTACCTTAAACGCCAAGCTCGAAAATGGCTCTTCCGGGGTAGGGAGGCGGGTCAACTTTTCATCTGAGCCTTCGTCGTTTACGGGGTATCCTTCAACAGGTGGGACGTCGTTGGGGGAAGGGAGGTAGTGAACAACGGCATCCAGAATCGGCTGGACGCCGACGTTTTTAAGTGCCGATCCACCCAGGACCGGTACACACGATCCGCTGATCGTCGCGGACCTAACCGCCCGCCTGATTAACTTCACGGGCACCTCTTCATCTTCGAGGTACCTCATCATAACCTCATCGTCGTAGTGCGCCACGTTTTCCAGCAACTCATCACGCTGCCTGGATACTTCCTCTTTCATTTCTTCGGGGAGGGGTTCACGATGGTACTCCGCACCCTTGGTCTCCTCGTCCCATTTCAACAGGCTCCTATCCAACAGATCAATCATGCCGATCAACTCACCCGTCGACTCCTCGTTATAAACTAATTGAAGCGGCAGGGTCGTTACCCCCAGCCGCTCTTCGATCATTTCGATCGTCTTGTCGTAACGGGATTCCGTCCGGTCAAGCTTGTTGACAAACGCAATCCTCGGAATATTATACCGGTCGGCCTGACGCCAGACCTTTTCCGATTGCGATTCGACCATCTCCACCCCGGAAAACAGCGCCACGGCACCGTCCAAAACACGTAAGGAGCGCTCCACCTCCGCGGTGAAGTCCACATGTCCCGGGGTATCGATGATGTTGACCTGATGGCCATCCCAGAAACAGGTGGTCGCAGCAGAGGTGATAGTTATGCCTCTTTCCTTTTCCTGATCCATCCAGTCCATCTCGGCGTCTCCGTCGTGGACCTCTCCCATCTTATACGTCCTGCCGGTATAATAGAGCATCCTCTCCGTGGCAGTAGTCTTGCCAGCGTCGATATGCGCCATAATACCGATATTGCGCATGCTTTCGAGGTCCTCGTCTCTGAGGCTCTCATCCAATATTTCGCGAGATTTTTTCTTAGTCATAGTCATAACATACCACTGCTATATTAAAATCTATATTTATCGACAGTTTATTTACTAATTGAAAATGAACCAGAATTAAAGCGTCGGGAATCTACCAGCGATAATGGGCAAAGGCCTTGTTTGCCTCTGCGCGGCGGTGGGACTCCAGCTTCTTGTCGTAAGCTTCCCCTTCCTTGTTGCTGGCTAAAATAATTTCGTTTGCTATCCGCTCTTCCATGTGAGGCTCGTTACGATTTCTAGCCGCACTTACCAACCATCGAAAGGCAAGGGCTACCTGTCTGTCCGATGGTACCTCGTAGGGTACCTGATAGTTAGCCCCTCCCACCCTTCTACTACGCGTTTCCAGTCGGGGAGATATGCTGTCGATCGCTTCCCGAAAAACCTTGATTCCCGGATCCCCTTCTCTATCTTCGATCAACGAAAACGCGTTGTATACGAGCTTGAGCGCATTATTTTTCTTCCCGTCCTGCATTATATAGTTTACGAACTTCCCAACTAACTTACTTCCGTGCTTGATATCCTGTTCTACATCTCGGCCAGGTATTGCCATTTCGTTTAACCCCCTCAGCTAGGCTTCTTTGTCCCGTATTTCGAACGTCCCTGCTTACGTCCCTCAACACCGGATACATCGTACGCACCACGGACGATATGGTATCTCACACCCGGTAGGTCCTTGACCCTACCTCCTCGTACCAGAACAACAGCGTGTTCCTGTAACTCGTGTCCCTCTCCAGGTATGTATGAAGTCACTTCCTTACCGTTACTCAATCTAACACGAGCGACCTTCCGCAAGGCAGAGTTAGGCTTTTTGGGCGTCCGAGTATATACCCGAGTCACTACACCCCGCTTTTGAGGGCAACCTTCCAGCGCTCTCGAGCTAGTTTTCTTCTTCTTTGATGTTCTTCCTTTTCTAACTAACTGATTAATCGTCGGCATATTTCTTATTCACCACTCCTATTAAGTGTCTTGAATTATAAGCAAGCCCCTTTTTATTGTCAAGCTGTAGAATTCAAGGGGTCTTGTTCTGAATCGGCTTCTTCGACCTCGTCTTCTTCTTCGTCTTCCTGGCTATTCTCAAACCCCGTGCCCACTGCAATCTTTTTCCCAACAATTATATTTGGCTTTAGTCCCCGTAGCTTATCCGACTGTCCACTCAACGCCGCGTTAGTCAGCGCCGAGGTCGTCCTCTGGAACGAGGCCGCGGACAACCATCCCTTGGTCTTGAGGGCGGACTTCGATATCCTGAGTAGCTGACGATCACCCTCCGGTAGGACGTAATTCAATATCCGCACCTCGACAAGCTCCCCGTCCTCTATGATCGGAAGGGTCTTTACACCTGACCTTTGCGCAAGTTCGAGGAGGCTTTCGTTAATCGTCTCTCCTTCTTTCGCTATGAGGTGGTCCCTCTTGTATATGTCCTCGGCCACTCTC
>JAGXLQ010000129.1 GCA_018334595.1 Candidatus Bipolaricaulota bacterium
TGTAGATTTTTTTATTTGACCCGGGAATAATTAATATAATTGATTTGAAGGAGGCAGCAAACCTCGCCTGCTTCATAAAGACGAAATCGGATGAGGAGGCACACTTTTGGTTTACCAGGTCTCATTCTTGAATAACTTCTCTACTCATGACTCATTTGAACTTCAAAAGCCCAAGGTGATTCTGTGAAAATCTCGGTAATCGTGCCCGCTTACAACGAGGCCGAAAGAATAACTTCCGTGCTGGAAGCTCTGGACGAAGCCGAAACTCCGGATGAACTAATAGTAGTAGACGACGGTTCTACGGACGGTACCCCGGAAGCGGTCGAGGAATGCGGAATCGACCTTACTCTTCTGCAGCTAAAAAGAAATACCGGCAAGGCCAACGCCCTCGCTCGTGGAGTCGAGGAGGCAACTCACTCCACTCTTATGTTTATCGATGCCGACCTGAAAGGCCTGAAGTCAGAACACATCGACGAGATGATTCGAACTTACAGGAACGGGGGCTGGGATATGGTAATAGGAGTATTTCACAAAGGAAGGCTTAACACGGATATATCGCAAAAAATTAGCCCCCATCTCTCCGGTCAAAGGATCATACCCCTGGAAATCTGGGAAAGTCTTGACAAGTCCGCCGCGGAGGAATTCGGAGTGGAAATGGCTTTGACTAAACTTTCCCTCAGGGAAAACCTATCCACTACAAAGGTTAAATTAACCGGTGTTACCCACGTTATGAAGGAGGAGAAAAGGGGCTTTGCTCAAGGGATCAAATCCAGATTAAAGATGTACGGCAATATTATCAAAACGACCCTGACACCGACCAACCTAAATCGCTGAGGTTGATATACCCTATCGGTTCTATTGACAAACATAGCTTATTCATCTATAATCTCTATGTAATCAACCAATTCGTCGTCCCGAATCCCTTTCACATAGATATTTTATCTAAAGGCTATATTTGCTCTTAGCGTTTTTCAGCTGGTTCTGGATATTCCAGATAGTAAACCAAAGACGCTAGGTAAATTATAGTTAACTTAAGGGCTTGGGGGCATGCAAGTACAGGAAACCAAAGTTACATAACTCAGGAAGTACTACTTAGCTTGATAGAGAAAACCAGCAGGATAATTATTGTTACTTACAAAAAATATCTGGAGTGGCGGGGTTTGTTTGGATCACTCCCACCTGACAGAATCTGCAATCACAGATGCCGTCAGCGGAACTTGAAGCGTTTATCATTTGTTTAAAACAGGCAAGGTGAAACGATTCCTCACCCACTTTGCTCAAACCCAAATCATTACGGAAGTAGAAATTTTCAAACTTTTGAGGTGAGCTAATTGGAACTAAAAAACCTACAAGAAAAAAACTTGGATGAACTACAATCAATAGCTGAAGATTACGACATTGAAATGGATTCGAAGAACAAGGAAGAACTTATATATTCCATACTTGAAGCAGAGGCAGAGGAGGAAGGTCAGGGCTTTTCCGAAGGAATACTGGGTATTTTGCCCGATGGTTACGGGTTTTTAAGGGATAAGACTTTTCTCCCGGGCAAGAACGACATATACGTATCCCCCTCTCAGATCAAGCGCTTTGGCCTGAAGAACGGGGACAAGGTCCTTGGCCAGACAAGGCCACCAAAGAACGATGAGCACTATAAAGCCCTGCTCAGAGTGAAGGCAATAAACGATTCTCCCCCCGACGAACTCAGGGACAGAACGGATTTCCAGTACCTGACACCATTACACCCTTCACAGCGCCTCAAGCTGGAACACGACCCAAACGACACCTCGACTCGGATAATAGATCTCTTTGCGCCCATCGGAAAAGGACAACGAGGCTTGATCGTTTCTCCACCAAAAGCGGGAAAAACCACGCTGATTAAGAAAATGGCGAACGGGCTTGCGGCTAACCACCCGGAAGTAGAGCTAATAGTACTGTTGATCGATGAGAGGCCGGAAGAGGTCACGGATATTCGACGTTCCATTAACATGGGTAAGGTAGTCGCCGCAACGTTTGATCAGGAACCAAAACACCACACGGAAGTCGCGGAATTGGTCACGGATAACGCAAAGAGGATGGTTGAAGCCCAGAAGGACGTCGTAATACTGATGGATTCGATCACCAGACTTGCACGAGCATATAACCTTTCAGTAGATCAAAGCGGCAAACTTCTATCCGGTGGTATTGATCCGGCTGCTCTTTACAAGCCAAAGGAGTTCTTCGGCGCGGCCCGGAACATTGAAGAAGGTGGAAGTCTTACAATTATCGGGACTGCCCTGGTTGAGACGGGCAGCAAACTCGACCAGGTAGTCTTTGAAGAGTTCAAAGGAACGGGAAACATGGAACTCGCTCTCGACAGACAACTGGCGAACCGCCGTATTTATCCGGCTATCGATATGGAACAAACTGGTACCAGAAAAGAGGATCTACTGCTTAGCGATGCCAAACTGAATAAGTTGAGGATTCTCCGAAAGATGATCGGCGAGATGGACGACAACCAGGACGCACTTGAATTCATCAAAGGGAAAATCGAGTCCACTCAGGACAACGACCAATTCCTGGAATTGATGCAGAACGGTTAAATGAGAGAGAAACTAACCATTCATGGCGGGACGCCCCTGAAAGGTACACTGGAAATTTCGGGGGCTAAAAACTCGGCCCTCCCCCTTCTGGCATCCAGCCTGTTGACGGAGCAACGAGTTCATTTAACCAACGTACCTGACCTAAAGGACGTCGAGACCATGCTCAGCATGGTTGGAGAGCTCGGCAAGTCGACGTCCGGGGAAGCCGGCGAAGTTAGTATTGCGGGCAAGATCGACTCCAATCACGCGCCTGCCGATCTGGTAAAGAAAATGCGCGCGTCTTTTTTGGTTTTGGCGCCCCTGGTAGCCCGAACCGGAAAAGCAGAGGTCCCTATCCCCGGAGGCTGTAACATCGGAACCCGCCCGGTCGATCTTCACCTGAAAGGACTGGAAAGGCTCGGGGTTAATATAGCACAGGAAGATGGGAAGATAGTTGCGCGGGCCGACGGCCTTTCAGGCAACGACGTATTTCTGAATTACCCGTCCGTAGGTGCCACAGAACAACTGATTATGGCTGCCACCATGGCGAAGGGCGAGACGGCGATATACAACGCTGCCCAGGAGCCCGAAATTCGCGATCTGGTCAACTTTTTAAATCAGATGGGAGCCGAGATACGCATAAACGGATCCATCATCCGAATTAACGGCGTAGAAGAGCTCGATCGGACGGAATACAGAGTTATGTCGGACAGAATTGCAGCCGGAACGTACCTGATTGCGGGGGCCGCCACTGCTGGAAGCGTTACAGTAACCGGCGTGGATACTTCGGCAGTAAAACCGCTGAGCTTAAAGTTAAAAAACGCGGGAATCACAGTCAGAGAAAAGGATAATTCTATAAAGGTCGCAAGTTCGGAAAGGCCGGAAAATATAGAAGTCATAACTCTCCCTTATCCCGGCTTTCCAACGGATTTACAGGCTCCGATAACCGCTTTACTTACATTGGCTCGCGGGAAAAGCGTGGTTAAGGAGACGGTCTTCGACAGCAGGTTCGACCACGTCCCCGAATTAAACAAAATGGGAGCGGATATATCCATGACCAATTCGAACACTCTTTTCGTCGAGGGCAAGACAAGCCTGCGCGGAACCGAAGTGGAAGCAACGGATATAAGGGCGGGTGCTGCTTTAGTAATTGAGGGTCTTGCCGCGGAGGGTAAAACTACGATCACGGGGGTCAAACACCTCGATCGCGGTTACAGCAATCTGGTCACCAACCTCAGGAACCTCGGAGCTCAGCTGGAGCGACATAAGTAACCATGGCAAAAGACGAGCTAAACCTGATCGAGGATAGAGTTGGGAAGAGAGCCCGGGTACGAGCCAAGGAGAAGGGGATACTGGTGGGTGTGGATCTCCCCCGAACCGACGAAAGCCAGCTCTGGACTACGGAAGAATCGATGAAAGAGCTCGAGTCGCTGGCCGACACGGCCGGTATCAGGATTCAGGAAAAAATAACCCAAACCAGAGATAAACCGGACTCCGCGTTCTATATCGGCTCGGGCAAAGCGCGAGAAATCAGAAAACGCGCGCGGGAGCTTGGCGTACACGTAGTCATATTCAATGACGAACTCCGACCGGCACAATCGCGTAACCTGGAAGAAGAGCTGGGTACCAAGGTAGTGGACAGGACGCAATTGATTATGGATATATTCGCCCAGCGAGCCCAGACGAAGGAAGCGAAGCTCCAGGTAGAACTGGCTCAGTACGAGTACCTTTTGCCCAGGTTGAGGGGCTGGGGAGAATCCCTCGAAAGACAGCAAGGAGGTATAGGTACCCGTGGACCCGGACAGACCAGACTCGCCCGGGACAGGGACAAGGTCCAGCGCAGGATCGATTCAATCCGTTCCAAGTTGAAGGAAGCGGAAGAAGAGCTAGATGTA
>JAGXLQ010000130.1 GCA_018334595.1 Candidatus Bipolaricaulota bacterium
GGCGTTTTTCAACATCATGCCCTCTAAGATCATGAGCAAATGGGTGGGGGAGGCAGAGCAGAAGATCGAGAAACTGTTCGAGAGGGCTAAGTCTCACGAGAAGTCCGTGATATTCATCGACGAAATTGAATCCTTGATACCGAACAGGTCATCTTCTAACTCGTCGGTAATGGCCAGGGTAGTCCCACAGATCCTCGCCGAGCTGGAGGGTTTTGAGGAACGGGAGAATGCCCTTCTATTCATTGGCGCAACCAACACACCCTGGCTGCTCGATCCGGCGGTGTTAAGACCCGGAAGGTTCGACGACAAGGTATTCGTCGGGTTACCGGACCGCGAATCCAGACGGGAAATATTCAGGTTGAACCTCTCGGAAAAGTTCCTGTCTGACGACATTAACTACTACACTCTCTCCGACTACACAGAGGGTTACTCCGGAGCCGACATTAGAGAGATTTGTAACAAGGCAAGCAAGAAAAGGTTTCTTGATGCAGTCAAACGGGAGGGGGAGAGTAAACCGATATCCCTCGAGGATTTACAGCAATCCATAGATGAGGTCTCCCCGTCCGTGGAACAGAAGACGATGAAGAAGTTGCGGAAGTTTGAGGAAGGCCACTGAGGTCTGACACACTGACCAGGTACCAACAGGTCCCGGACAGGGACAGGCTGGCGGCCTTCGACATGAATTCGGAAGGGTCCGGCCCCATAGGGTAGGGTGAACGGGTAGAGGGTAAAAATGAATCACCAGAGAAGTGATGGCTTATTTAGGAGGATATTTGTCTGGCTTACGTTTGGGGCGTTTGTCGCCTCCTCGACTACCGCCGCAAGATTTCACTTTCTGGAAGAGACCTTTTATCCAGTAGATAAGTTAGAGACCTGTCCCTGGGGGAGTGACCCCTTAAGCCTACCGTTATTCTGGGGGACAATAGTATTTGCGGTAATATTTCTTGCTTTCTGGTTCAGGTCAAACGCGTCAAAATCCCCGAACCACGTCTTCAAGGTCCTCCTGTTCTTCGTACCCAATTTTCTCCTCGCGCTCGCGGTTAGCCTCGCGATTTTCAGGTGCAGAACCGTATTTGGGTTCGTGAACATGAGTGATTATTCCACGTTCTTCTCCAATTACAAAGGAGAGTTACACCTTCTCTTCGTCGAGAAAGGAATCTTCCGTCTTGCCGTCAGTGAACTATACGAATCGAAACTATTCCTGTTATACTGGTTCTGGACGCCACAGGTATTGACCTTCTTTCTCACCTTCGTGCTCTACCCCATAGGGAGGCTTTACTACGCGCTGTCACCTGAGACGGAAGTCACCGAAGACGGAGGGGAAACAGGCAGCAGCGTCACCCGCGACCGGCAACCGAAGGAGATAGCAAACATTTCAGAACAGGTAGACCACTGGGAAGAGGAGGGTTACAACGTAACTGAATTGAAGGAGATGCTAGAAGAATGGCAGAATTAAAGGAAATTAAGAAGGTCTTTGCGTCTTACAAGGAGAGGATCAACAGGCTGAAGGAGATAGAAGAGAAGATTGAAAAGATGGACCTGGAGGAGGCGGGCGACCGTGAGGAGGAAATCAGAGAGAAATTAACCGATCCAACCAAAATAGACGAGGTTGAGGAAGAGTACCATACTTTACAGCACATATCTCAAGCTCGCCGGTACGAGCAGAAGGCTGACAGATATCTTAACAACGTGGGTAAGGAACAAGAAGAACAGGGCCGGGAGTTGCTCGAGGGTTCGGAAGCCGGCATAGGAGAGGACGAACTCAAACAAATAGAAGAACGTACGGACACCGCGATGCACAAATATGGAATGTCCCGGAGGTTCTACAAATCGGCCGGGGAGAGGTACAAAAAAGGGGGCAGAGATAAGGAGAAAGGGCTAAAGGACAAAGCCCGGGCCGCTACCGCAGGCATTCTCCGGTGCAAGATCCTGCTCGGGAGGGCAGCGCTTGGTAATGGCGAAAAGTCGTTCAACGAAAAGGACTTCGACGGCTCAATGTCTTCGGCTGAGCGGGCAAAAGAACTGTTCACGGAATCAGCAGATCTGTCGGAAGACATTGATAACAACTCGATCGCCGATGATGTTCAAGCCGGCCTCTTGGACTCGAACGCACTCATTGACAGATCCAACAGGGGGTCGGAGATCTCAGACTTCCTGGGCGAGTTACAGGACAAGTGCAGCGACATCGAGGAGACACTAACCAGGGTTGAACGGGAGGGAAAAGAAGACGAACGGCGTTTGCTTGAAAAACTGAACCGAGCTTCTAGCAATGTCGAACGGGTAAGGGAGGAACTGGAAAGCTCCCTGTCCTTCGCGGCCGATAATGACTTTGACGGGTGGAAGGAAACACTGGAAGACTTCAAGGCCGAGCTGAAGGGATTTACAGAGAGAATAGAGGCGCTAACCACTAAAGAAACGGAAGAAAGCGAAGAGCAAAAGACGGAGACGAGTGGATCCGGGGCCTCCACGACGTACGTCGAGTCGCTGTTTGTTACCTGGCAGCAAAGCAAGGACGAATTCGGCAGGTTTGTCCAACGGGGGGTAATCGGCGAGGGCGGGGGGGGAATCGTCTACCTCGCTTACGACCCACGGCTGGAGATCTTGGACGCGATAAAGCTACTTCCGGTAAAACTGAGAAAGAGCCCCAAAGCTCGGGCCAGCCTCCTCAGGGAAGCCAGACTTGCCGCCCAGGTGGCTCACCCCAACATAGTTACGGTTAAGGACATCACTCTCGGCGACGACGAAGTGCCGAGCTCAATAATAATGGAGTACGTTGACGGTCCGGACTTAAAGTACATGATTGACGAAGAAGGGCCCTTCTCCCTCAAGCGGGTCAAAAGATATTTGAAGCAAATATGTAAGGCCCTCTACTACGCCCACGAGGAGAAAGAGGTCGTTCACAGCGACATCAAACCCTCTAATATCTTAATCGGTTACGACGACAGGGTCGTCATAACGGACTTTGGTCTGGCAAGAAACCTCTCAAATACAATTTCAATGAAGTCGGACGACCGCCAGGTTATGGATGGGTACACCCCAACTTACTCTCCGCCCGAACAACACGTGGGTGAAGAACTATCCCCCGCAAGCGACGTCTACGCACTCGGCATTACGGTCTATGAAATGATCGTGGGGGAGCCGCCGTTCACCTGCGGGAATTTAACGTATCAGCACAGGAAGAAGGAGCCAAAGCCTCCGACGAAATTAAATGCTAACCTGCCAGACCAGGTGGATCGCGTATTGATGAAATGCCTGGCAAAGGAACCGGGCGAGAGGTACTCCAACACGATGCAGCTATGGGATGATTTTAAGCAGATCGACTCCCAGGTAGATATTGAAGGCGAAAGCTCAGCTTAATCCCGGAAGGTGGTGGTGTTAAAATGCCAACGGAGGTCATTGCTAAAATAGTCCAACTCGGTTCCCTCTTGAAGAAGGAGGATAAGTACTCGGTCGAGTCGTGGTTGGGGGTAACCCTCGAGGACGACCCGATTTTCTTCCGCACCCCGGACATGGGGTCACTCAAGTACGAGACCAAGCAGGTACTTCTGGTAAGACAACGGTTTAAGGTTGAAACGTGCTTTCATTGCTCCTCTCGGGACAGATTTGACTTCGACGCCACGTTGACAATCCCCTTCCGGAGCCTGGAATCGACCGAAATATTGAGGATTAAGGAGTTTTTTCCCAGCGGGGGCCGCCCCTTGCTGACCGGCGAGAGTTTAACGGAGGACGTAGAAGCAAAAATCGAATCGAAGGTCAAGGAATTCGTCTATTCGCACGGTGCAGAACGCCTCCAATACGAGCAACCGGAAGAAGAGATAAGAGACGCACTTACCGTCCCTCTGGACAACTTCGCTTCCCCGCGGGCAATAGAATTTACCCCCGCGCGCTTCTCGGGGTCGTTTAAGAGCGAGGAGTTTATTCAACAGGAGAAGGCAGAAAAGATAAGGAAGAAGAAGCTGGAAAGAGAGGAATTTAAGAAATTAATATTTCTCACAGAAATTGAAAACGAGATGGAGAAAGTCAAGAGAATAGACGAAGAGATAGAAGAGCGGGAGATCGGACCCTGGTACAGGGACTACCTTAACCAGTTAGGCAAAATTGAGGACGGCCATCCGGTAAACGCTTCCGCCAGGACACTGCAGAAGTGGAGCCCGTCCGGGATGAGGAACTTCAGGAGGAGTCTTGGCGAACGGAAGACCGCCTTTCTTCTTATCGCAATTGGGAGCTCAGTTTACACCTGGTATCCGGAGAACAGGGGGTTCAACGAGCTGATAAGGAGAGAGGACCTCGACGGGATAAGGTCCGTTAACTTGGTCCAGGACGAAGATGAGATCTGGATCGCACTTGGGCACCGCAGGGGCATCTCAATGTATAGATGGGATAGAGATTTTGGGAGCCCAATTGATCTTTACATACCCCCCGACGCAGTAAATAAGAGTTTCCTCCC
>JAGXLQ010000131.1 GCA_018334595.1 Candidatus Bipolaricaulota bacterium
AAACCCCGTCACCAGGTTAAACAGCGTCGTCTTGCCCGCACCGTTCGGCCCGATCAAGCCGGTGATGGTCCCCTCTTCTACACCGACGGAGCAGTCGTCTACTGCCTGTATTCCACCAAAACTCTTAAACGCATTCTCAACTCGTAATAACATCTTCTCAGAGCTCATGTGTGAATTCGGTTAAGGGGAGACCGGGAGTATCGACACTTCCCGGTCTCCCCGTCATATTTAACTTAAGCTATTCTCTATTCCGGGACCTCGGTTCTCACCGTCTCGATTTTTCCGTCCTCGATCTTCCAGATGAGGATACCGGAGATTACGTCTCCATACTCGTCGAAGTCAACTGAACCTGCTGCTCCCTCGTAGTTGATCTCCTCGCCAGCCGCCAGCAGTTCCATCGCCCTCGCTATTCCCTCTTCTCCAGCGGTTACCTTCTCGCCGGGAGGGTTGGAAACGAGGCGGAGGTTGTCCCTGACTGCCTTGCCGGAGTCCTCTTCCAGGGCCTCAGGGTCGGCAGCGGCCATTGCTAGCCCGATGGCTACAGCGCCGTCGTAGGCCTGCTCGCTAAATCCTGCCCGCGGGGCGTGGCCGTATTTCTCCAGGAAGGCCTCGTGATAGAGGTTGTAGGATGGTGACTCGGACGTCCCCGGGGAGGTCCCGTACATGCCGTTCAGGACGGCTCCGGTCTCGTCGGCTATCTTCTGGGCGAACATTCCGTCCGTGAACAGGAACTGGTCGAAGTATCCACCGGCGATGGACTCACGGATGATCGTGATTCCGTCCTCGACGTATGCGGGCATTATTAAGACGTCCGCGTTACCCCTGGAAGCCATCAACAGCTCCATCTTGTAGGATGCCTTTCCCGGGTTGTAGGCTACCTGAGCCAGACACTCACCACCCAATTCCTCGAAGGTGTCACAGGCGATGTTTGACAGAGGTCCACCGTAAGGGTCGTTTACGTAGATACTTGCGGCGGTCTTAAACCCCCTGTCCCAGGCCAGTTTTCCGAGGACCTTACCCTGCACCTTGTCGGAGACGGTCGTCCTGAAGTTGTAGTCGTCGTCTTCCAACCGAGTCACCCACTCCGGCGTGTTCGTCGGAGAAATGGTGACCACGTGGTTCGGCGCAGTCACGGAGACTACGACGTCCGACCTGATGTTCGGCCCGACCATCGCCGGGACGTTCTTGACGTTGACCAGCTTTTTCGTCGCGTCCCGCAGGTTAGTCGGGTTCGTGGTCGAGTCAACCAGGTCAACTAAGATCTTCTTGCCGCGGACTCCGCCCGCTTCGTTCATCTGGTCTACCGCCAGTTTAACGGCATTGTACTGGGTCTCGCCAAAGGAGGCCAGGGGCCCGCTCATTATAAGCAGGGCACCAATCGTCACCGTGTCCTTCTTCTCTTCCTGAGCAAAACCAACAAAACTAAACAAAAAAGCCAGTAGAGTAATCAATACAACAGCATTTCTAAAAGTTTTCATTGGAAAACCCCCATATTATTTGTTTTGTTCTGAAAATAAAAAGATCCGACTTACGCCGGCAAATTACCTGCCTGTAAAAGAATCTGAACCACAAATGAAACCGCGTGAAAGAGACGTATTCGCTGGGAATAGTTAGGATTAAATTCCCGGTAGTGTCGGCTGACCTGTCATCCGGCCTCTTTCTGAGGGGGAAGATTTGAGGGCCGTTCGGGGGCTTAGCGCCCCATTCCGGGAGGTGTAAGGAAAGTTTTCTCGAAGACCACGTCAAAGACTTCATCCTCAAAAACCATGCGTGCTCACTCAATAGAGTTGTATCTTTAGGTTCTCTGGATATACACCTCCAATTGTAAACCATTTTACAGAATATACGGTATAGTTGCAATAACCGATGGTATAAAACTATATAATGTCCGAAGTCCGATGTGAACCACTGGACAGCGTGGTTTTGTTTTTAGACTTAGACACAAAACAGCCCGCGGGCAAACCCGCGGCTTTGCCGTCAGAGGGATGAGACTAGGTTGTCCAGAGTTAGCAGCTCACGCTCCTCGGGGTTTTCCAGGAAGTTTCCCACGTCACTTCTTACCTCGTCCCAATCGAGGTCACCCAGACGCCTTTTTACGATCTCTTTCCAGTCCACTTCTACCAGGGAAGGGCCCGACCAACCCGTCTGGTCTAAAGCATTCTGTAACATGGGAATATTCGGGTTTACTGGCGGAGATTGAGTTCTGTACCACAACAGGTCGTAGACGTCACGCCCTTTTGTGTAGTCTCTGGTGAGAAAGGCATGGACCTTGCCAGTCATCAAAGAGGGGGGATCGTAATGCCATAAAGACAACAGGAAATAACGATTTACGATGGTAGTTTCCTTATCCGAACCCTCAGGTGGGTTGGTATCTACTTCCAGTTTAATTGAGAGTACCTCGCCCCGGTGCGGGCTCAGACCGACTTCGTAAAGTAACTCCGGGAATCTTAGAAACCCGGACCCAACCGTTTTATCAAGTGAAGGGTGTAGAGTAACTTCGAAATCTGCCTGTTCCAGGTCAGAAACCACCCTGTCCAGGATACCCTTGAAGTCGTAGCCAGCTTTCCTCGCCAGCGAGAAGTCAAGGTCCTCGGAATACCTCCTCAGGTCGTAGAGCAAACGCAGCGCAGTCCCTCCCAAAAACGCAAGATTTTCAAACCCGCCCCCTCGGTGATGGAGCGAAGGGCGTGTGCCTGAAGGTACTCCCGCAATACGTTTTCCTTTTCCCGACCGAAAGCCTCCTCGGCAAGTCGTAACGCCCTTTCCCTCATGATAAATTATACTCCCCCAGGAACTCTTCGCGGAAATCGATTAGGTTTTGAGCGCCCGTAATTAGTTTTTTGCTGGAAGTCCTCTCGGAGAATTTCGTTAGAGTATCCGGATCGATCTTATCCAGGTTTTGCGGGCGTAACTCTCGTATCCTTTCCGGCGTGACGGGTCCGGTCCAGAAGTAGAACCTATCGAGAAGTGCCTTCTCTGGAGCGGCGACCAGAACATCTAGGCCCGATAACGTCTCTTCCTCGTACCCAAAGAACATGGACTGTTTGACGTGTCGATAGGTAAAAAATCCTAACGGGTTTCAAATCTAGACGGGCGCGCCCTGGTGACAGAGGTTACGGTATGGACCGCTTCCGGAATAAGATGATGGTAGGCGAGGGCGAAATCCATGCTGACGTAGGAAGGATAGAGGATCTTGTTCGCCAGGTATTCCAGAGGAACCTCACGTTTCCGATACGGCTCAGCGAGAACGTACTTACCTCTGGCAAGCTTCAGCAATTTCCCCTTACCCGACCAGCGTCTTAGCTGAGAATGGACTGACTCTGGGTTTTCAGCTCCGGCACGGACTAGCCGTGGCTCGATAAGGGGCAAGTCACCGTATTTTTTCAGAAATTCTTCCCATTTAATAGAAGAAGTGTAACATTTCTGTTACATAACTACAATAATATTTATATGGTTACGTTCTTTAAACTGAGGTCGTATGGTGTCGCGAAATCGTTCATGACCGAAATATTAGTCCGAAGTCAAATACCATACCACGTTGGTTCTGTTTTTACACATCGTCATTGATTTACGCACTGTCTTGGGATAATTATGAGGTTGGCAAAGTTGGTTCGGTGTGGGGGGACTGGGTAAACAGCTACGCGGCACATACCGAATCAGCTCGGTTGACACCTGGACTTATCTTGACCCCGCGGGTAAACCTGCGGCTATCGCTGATTTTATCGAGGTTATAACTATTTATGGTTATAACCCTCCTTAGAGGGTTCGTGGTGGTGAGGACCGCGAGGCTAAACTCACAGCTCGCAAACTTTTACGGTTGATGAAGTTGGAGACAATTTCCTTATAATTAGTCCGCAGAGGAGCCGGATGGCCACAGACAATTAACCAAACCGAGGTAGGTGACGCATATACGATGATAGACAGAGAGACGGCTGAAGAGATGGTCCGAGAGGAAATATCCGAGGAGAACCTGGTAAAACACATGCTGGCAGTGGAGGCGGCGATGCGGGAGTTGGCCAATTACTTTGACGAGGACGAGGACGAATGGGGGATCGCCGGGCTGCTCCACGACTTAGACTACGAGAGGACGAAAGACGACCCCGACCGCCACGCACTTCTCACGGTAGAAATGCTGGAGGAAAAGGACGTCGACCTAAACGACGCACAACTGGACGCCATCAAGGCACACGCCGGCCACAAGACCCCGGAGACGAAGATGGAGAAGTCGATTTACGCCGCTGACCCCCTTACCGGGCTGATCGTCGCCGGAGCGCTCGTCCACCCGGACGGGATCATGGAGATGGACCCTGAGTTCATCCACAACCGCTACGACGAGAACAGCTTCGCCCGGTCCGCCAACAGGGAGGCCATCAAGACCTGCGAGGACATGGGGTTTTCCCTTGAAGGGTTCTTCGACGTGG
>JAGXLQ010000011.1 GCA_018334595.1 Candidatus Bipolaricaulota bacterium
CGGGAATGTTGATACCTTTGAGCTTACCTACGGTCCCTGAGTTGACTTTTGATAGGTTACGGTTGTCTTGGAGTCTTCTGTCTCTACGGACTCTACCTACCAGGTCAAAACCAGCTTGGTCTGCAGCTTCTATGACCCGTTTTACACATAGACCCCCATCCACCGCAACTACTACATTACAATCCAAGGGGAAAGAACGGTTGAACTCTCTTATCATCTCCGCCGCCTGTTGGGTGGATTTCTTGAAGTCCTCCTCCTTGCACCTCTTTTTGTTCACGTAGGTTCGAAAGTCCCATGGTAGGAGAAGCTTACCTACCTTAAGTGAACTTATCACCAGTTTCTGGCCCCGGCGTAAGCCTCTGGTCCTGGTATCGTAATGGAGACCTACTTTGGGTAAATCTTTACCCCGTTTGGGCAATACGGTACCATCTATCAAGAGATATACGGTTGGGTTTCTACCTCTCCTGTTCCAGTAGTGGCGTTTGATTAGGTCAATCACCAACTTCCTCTGAAAGCTTTTGACTAACTGAGATGGCCACTTGTCACCGTTGAAAAACCGGGACAGTGCCGGGCTACTTGCTAGATACGACAAGGCTTTCAAGCTCTTTCTTCCGTCAGTCACACAGATACCTATCACCATCGAAAGGAACGAGTGCCATTGATAACTGGTCAGATGAGTTCGTATATTATTGTACAATTTGTTTACAAGTTTGTTGACCATGGTAGGTTCACCTTTTTTAAGCATCCTACCATGGTCAAACTTCTTTCCCTACCCCAACTGTCCGTCGTTTACGTGAAATTTATATAGGTGAAAGAATTGAGAACATAAGAGGGGCTCGCGGGGGGCTTTCCCGATTGACCGTGACCTCCGTCATCAGAACCGTCGGTTTCATCGGTCTTCGGGCCCTGCAAATCCTTCCGAGCGGTAAAACCCCTGATCCGAAAGCCAGCCCCCTAAGCTGTAACTTTTTCTCATTTTCATATATGATAATAAGAAGAGAAGCGCACACGTAACATAATAGGAGTGATTCAGATGAACGAAGAAGAATCAATGCCCCTGATCGGGGACAAGTTTCCGGAGATGGAAGTAAACACAACTCATGGAACGATCAACCTACCAGATGAGTACGCCGGCAAGTGGTTTGTCCTCTTCTCTCACCCCGGCGACTTCACGCCAGTATGTACGACAGAATTCTACGCTTTTCAAAAGAGGTACGATCAGTTCAGGGATCTGAACACCGAACTGATAGGGTTGAGCATAGACCAGGTACACAGCCACCTGAAGTGGGCGGAGTGGATAGAGGACAACCTGGGGGAGAAGATCGAATTCCCGATAATAGCCGACGGCATGGGAGAAGTCGGCTCCACTCTGGGCCTCATCCACCACACGGGCAGTACGGCAACTGTGCGAGCGGTCTTCATAGTGGACCCCGAGTCAACTATAAGGGCGATTCTCTACTACCCCGCCGAACTCGGGAGAAACATGGACGAGTTCGTCAGGATGATCAAGGGGTTCCAGATGGCGGAAAAAGAAGGAGTCGCTATACCGGCGAACTGGCCGGACAACGAACTGATCGACGACGAAGTTATCATGCCTCCAGCCGGAAGCGAGGAGATGATCGCCAAGAGAAAAGAACAGGAGGAAAAAGGAGAGATCGAGTGTTACGATTGGTGGCTCTGTCACAAGGAGTCATAGTAACTAACTATCGGGGGCGGGTGAGCCCTTCCCTCTCCGTCCCCGGGTCTTTCAATATCTCCATCGGACCTATCCCGTTCTTACGTTTGTATTTCACCCAACCGGCCTGCTCACTGGAGCTCCATTAGACATAGATAACCCTAACATCCCAATAATTACTTACACGTACAACGAGATGGCCATTACCGCGTGAACGCTGGCTGCCAGGACGGTTATCTCGGCTAACCAGTGGTGGTATTTGGGGTGGATTCTTGTTATTCTTTTTTTGTTAAGAATCATTACAAGTGCGGTAAGTATGAGCAGAACATAGGTAAATATCCCTACAAAGGCAATTACCGGTAGACCGAGAAAATAGGTGTATGCGATCTCTCGAATTATGCTCATATTACCCAGAGGTTAATACAATCGGCTGACCCAATCAACTTTTCTCATATGGAGGTATAAAATGATAACTAGCTTTGATAACAATCGGGGCCTTAGAACCGCCACCTTACTATCAATCACGTTCCTTTTACTGGCATTTCTCTCGACTTCCGTCCTGGCCCACCCACCTTCCAGCCTGGGAGTTGAGTACAACGGGGAGGACCGCCTTTTATCAGTAGAAATTCAACACCGGGTGGGCAATACGTCCAGGCACTACATCGAACGCGTGACGGTATCCGTCAACGGGGAAAGGGTGTTGGAGGAGAGTTACGACGAACAGGCCACCAGATCGGGCGAGACCCTGGAATACAACGTACCGGCGCAAACCGGCGACTCGATCGAGGTAGTCGCTGAATGTAACCGATTTGGCGACATGTCCCAAACCATCCAGGTAGAAGGAGTACCGTCACCAAGCTCGGTCCTTCTCATGGGGGACCTGGGGACGGAAACAGAGGTACCGCCGGTCCACTCGGATACACCTTCAGGTGCATCCGGCCTGGCTATAGCTATTCTGGACGGGGAGGATAATACACTTCAATACTCGTTGGTCTACAAGGGCCTTAGCGGTACCCCTACGGCCGCACACTTCCACAGGGGCGCCAGCGGCGAGACCGGTCCCCCAGTCAAGACGATATTCGGCGCACCCGAGATAGAGGGGGTTCCTGGTGAGGCACCCGGGGGCCCTTCAGGGCTTATCACCGGTAAGTGGTCTCGACAAGGAAAGCAGCCCCTTACCGACAAACTGGAAGAGGCGATCCACGCCGGAGAGATATACGTGAACGTCCACACAGAGTTAAACGGTGGCGGAGAGATCAGGGCTCAGCTGGAGAAACAGAGCTAAACCACGGTCCTAGAAGACCAAACACGCCCCGGAGATATATACACCTCCGGGGCTTATCTCCAATCACCTAGAAGCCGACAAGGTCAATTTCGCCTCATAACCTGCTTCTCCCCGGCCTCCTGTGCGAACGGGGCAAATTCTGCCATCGAGTGCAGCCTATGGGCCCTGTCCAGGTCCCCGAGGAAGTTCTCAGCCCAGGAGGAAAGGTCTTCCGTCTTAACCTTACGCCTGAGCTCCTCCCACCTTTCTTTCTTCTCACCTTCGGGCATCTCGATCGCCTTCTTGATCGCACCTGCCACCTGGTCCGAGTCGTAGGGGTTCACGTGGATGGCCTCGTCAAGTTGTTCGCTGGAGCCGGCAAACTCGGAGAGAATGAGCACCTTTGGCTCCTCGTTGGCGGCAATGAACTCCTTGGAGACCAGGTTCATTCCGTCAAGCCCGGGGGTCACCAGGCCGACATCCGCAGCCCGGTACTCTGCAATTAACTTTTTCTGAGGGATCCCCTGCCAGAACAGGCTAATTGGCGTCCAATCGTGATTCCCGAAGTTTCCGTTAAACTCCGACACGCCGCGATTTATCTCGTTCTTTTCCTTCTGATATTCGGATATTTCCGTCCTGCTGGTAGGCGTCCGTTGGACCATTGCTATCTTTTCTTGATAGGTCGGATTCTTCCTGAGGAACTTCTTAAACGCCCTAATCCTCTCCGGGATTCCTTTAGTATAGTCCTGACGGTCGACACCCAGCACTAACTTCTTGTCCTTGTACATTTTCCTTATGTCCAACTCTTCCCCATCAGTTTCCGTCTCATTGAAGAATTCGAAGTCCACGCCCAGGGGGTACGCCTCCACCTGAATTTCCTCTTCTCCGAGCTTAAAGCTGTTGGAATCGAGATCGAACCTTGCCCCGCATCCCCCGGCGCAGCGGAGTAGGTTATTGGCATATTTCTCCAGGTGTAACCCCATCAGGTCAGCCGCGGCTAGCCCTTCGAGGATTCTTCGCCTGTGCGGGACCTTTCCGAAGTTTTCCCAGGGTGGCCACGGGATGTGCCAGAAGACTCCAATCTTGGCATCCGGTACCTCGTCCCTCACCAGCTTTGGCACCAGGGCAAGGTGATAGTCGTGCACCCATACAGTATCTCCGGGCTCATAGGCCTCAACAACCGCTCTGGCGTATTCCCGGTTACAGGGAAGGTAACCCTCGGCCCAGTATTCTCCTTCCCTTTCCAGGTCCGCCTTCGATGGAAATGAGTGGAATATAGGCCAGAGTACTCTGTTGGCGTAACCTCGGTAGAACTTGTCGTACCTTTCCGGTGAGAAATCGAGCCTCTTTAACGTATACCGCTTGTCTTCAGGGACGTCCGGAAAATCAGGTACGGAAACTTCGCCCTCCGAGTTTACGACCTCGGCATCACGATCACCCCGCCCGTAGGCGATCCACACGCCACCGGTCTCTCTCATCTGGGGATTCATGGCAGTGGTTAACCCGCCTTCTACCTCTTTACATACAGTTTTCCCGTCGTCCCGGGATTCGTGTTTGTACGGTTCAGCATTCGAGACAACAATCATCTTTCCTTGTCCTCCGTCCATGTCGATCACCCCTCCATTGTGGTCCTCGAAAATATCCCTGAAACCGATATTTGTTGAGTTTGATTGACTGCGGCAACAGTCAACGATTAAGAATAATAACGACGTGAAGTCAATGAGGTTTTTTGATGGGAACCGTGCATATCATACCCTAACACCTGCTCGTAGCAGAGTCGATAACTCCGTGATAAATTATTAAAAAAATGCTCCGGTCATTTCAACCCCGTTGGCTTCAATGGCCCACCCCTCGAAAGCTTCCGGCGGGAATCCTTTATCCACACAAAATCTACACATCTACTTCATCACTTGACCACAAACTGAGCGTATAGTTATATCGGTTGTCAGACCCTGGATAGAAAGCAGTCCACTGGAGGTGGATAAAATGAAGGTAAATGTATTTAACAACAAGATAACGGGTTTTGTTCTCAGCCTGGTAGTCGGATTGGTACTCGTCGGTAGCGCGTTTTCACTTACGGCTACAGCAGATGAAGAAACCTACGGGGCAGAAAACGTGACGCCGGAGAAGAGTTACACCATCGAGGAGATGCTGAACTACGCACTCGAGGACGAGTACAAGGCGCGCGCGGAGTACGAATTCATTATCAAAAAGATGGACGGAGACAGGCCGTTCACCAATATACTCAAGGCGGAAGAAACTCATATCGCTCTGCTGAAGCCGCTGTTTGAGGAATACGGCGTGCAGCTTCCCGAGGACGAAGCGGCTGCACACACAGTATTGGTTGAGAGCATAGACGAGGCCCTAGAGACAGGCGTTCAGGCCGAGATAGATAACATCGCCATGTACAAGCAGTTCCTCGCCCAGGACCTCCCGGCGGACCTCGAGAACGCCTTCACCAGGTTGAAGAGCGCGTCCGAGAGCCACCTGGAAGCATTCCAACAGGCTCTGTCAGGCGGTGGCCGGGACTGGTCAAAAAAAAGTAACACAGAAAACGGGCAAGCCTCCGTAGAAGATAAAGGGAACGGTAACTGGAACGAGAACCCTTCGGTCAACCAATTCGGCAGAGACCGAAATAACGGTCAGAAGACACAAGCGTGTAGCGGGAGAAACTACGAACCTGAAGACAGCTTAAGAGGTAAGGATACGAGTAAGGGAAACTGTGACGATGAAGGACACCACGGCAACTTCTCACAGCAGGAAAGAAGTCAGGAAAAGAGCGAGCGCGGGAGAAGGTAACGGAAGGACAGACACCCTGAGCCACCTAACGGCCAGGTGGTCGAACCGCCTGGCCGCTTATCTTTTCCTTGATTATCCGGTCAGTTAATTCTATAAGTTGAAAGAACAAAGACCGATAGGTGGATAGAGATGCAAAAGATTCTAATTGTTGAGGACGAAGGAAGAATAGTCCGGTTGATCCGTGATTATCTAAAGAAGGAAGGTTACGACGTCCTCGACGCCAGAGACGGAGAAGAGGGCCTGGCCGTCTTCCAACGGCAGGACCCGGCCTTGATCATCCTGGACCTCATGCTGCCTAGGTTGGACGGCCTCGAGGTTGCCAAACAGATAAGAAAGGACTCCGATGTACCGATAATAATGCTGACGGCAAAGACGGAAGAAGCCGATCGCGTCACGGGCCTGGAACTAGGTGCGGACGATTATATGACGAAACCATTTAGCCTGAGGGAACTGGCCGCACGAATAAAGGCGATATTCCGGCGCACAAGGGGAGACGTGACAAAATCGGAAGTAATAAGTCAGGGCGATTTGACGGTCAATACGAAAACCCACCAGGTGAAGTTAACCGGAGAAGAGGTAGACTTGACCCCCACCGAGTTCGACCTGCTATCCGTAATGGCCAGCAATCCCGGCAGGGCATTTACCCGTCATAATCTGCTGGAAGAAATTGGTCATTTTCCGGGCGAAAGGGTCAAACGTATAATCGACACACACATCAAGAACTTGCGAAAGAAATTGAGCAGACCCGAGGGAGCCGAAAAGTACATCGAAACTGTCCACGGAGTGGGCTACCGTTTCCGTGACGACCTTCAATAGGGTGTTATGAAAGGAATATTTGGATCCTTCCGCGTTAAACTGATTGCCTCGCTATTTCTCGTAGTCCTCGTAATCCTTACGTCAATATATTTCGTTATAAACCGGACCACCGAAAGCGAGTTCAAGGATTACGTTATCAAGGGCAATACCAACCAGATGAAGGGAATAGAGGGAAACCTAGTCGAGTACTACGAGAAGAACCAAACCTGGGATGGGGTGGGGACCCTATTCCAGGACCAGGTCTCAGACCAACTAAGGGGCAACCGTCGGGGGGTAGGAACGGGAGCCGGCGGATCACAGAACGTCGCGCTGGTGGGATTGGACCGAAATGTCATTGCTGCGTACGATCAAGCTATAGTTGGTGAAAAGGTACCCCCGGGAGCCGTAGGCCAGGGCATACACCTAGAAGTAGGCGGGGAGAGGATAGGGACGGTCCTGGCCGGCCCGCTCCTTCACGGGGAACTCGACCAAGCAGAACAACAGTTCCTGGATACCGTCAACAGGACCATCCTTATTTCGGGGGCTATCGGGCTGGGGATCGCCCTGATACTAGGCGGGGTGCTCTTCCGACAGCTTACCCAACCGCTAAACAAGTTAACGACGGCCACGGAGAAGATATCCTCCGGCGACCTTGACCACCGCGTGACCATCGAATCCTACGACGAACTGGGAGAGCTGGGGGAATCGTTCAACCAGATGACCGAAAACCTGCAGGCCTCCGAGAATATCCGTCGGAGGATGATAAGTGACATCGCTCACGAGTTGAGAACTCCGTTGACGGTCCTGAGCGGCGAAATCGAAGCAATCAGGGAAGGAATATACGAGCCAACTGACGCAAAGCTCGAGGAGATACAGGAGGACTTAAACCTGCTCAACCGCTTGATAGAGGACCTACGGGAGCTCTCTCTTGCCGAAGCGGGGGAGCTCCAGTTGAACAAGGGGCGGACCAACCTCTCCGAGTTGGTCCGCAGGGCTGTTGACAGGCTGCAAGAGATAGCGGGAGAGGAGGGAATAGAGTTGCGGGGCGAGACACCTGAGAACTTCCCCGCACTCAACCTTGACGCCGACAGGATCCTCCAGGTGCTAAACAACCTGATCAAAAACGCCATCAGGCATACGAACGAGGGGGGCGAGGTTGTAATAGAAGCCAGGGACAGGTCGGCTGACGTCCTGGTCAGCGTAGTGGACGACGGAGAGGGCATCCCTCCTGAAAAGGCAAAACACGTATTCGATAGGTTCTATCGCGCCGACAGTGCCCGCTCCGGAGACGGAGGGTCCGGCCTGGGCCTATCCATAGCGAAAGAGCTCGTCGAGGCCCATGGCGGAGAAATCTGGATAGACTCTGAAGTCGGAGCTGGCACCACGGCCAGGTTTACCCTGCCGAAGAGCGAATAGCCTATCCTTTACCCCCCATAAATCTACGCACAACGAAGATAATTATGGCCACGTTGACGGGCCGGACGGGGGAGAAAATCGCTCAGCTTAGGGACTGAGGTAAAGGGACCCGGCCACTTTATTAAAGATATTTGATAAGCCCTCCAATAAACTATATTATTACCTATAACTACTGTTCTAATGGTAATATTGATTTTTAAATCTTTTAATAAATAACGGAGGTTGGCCCACGCAATAGATTGCGGGGCGCCGACTTTCTACGAGGAAAAACACATGACCCCAAAGGAACGAGTCTTAACCGCGTTAAACTTCCAGGAGCCAGACAGGATACCTATTGACCTGGGAGGTTACGTCACCGGTATCACCAAGGAAGCCTACAGAAACCTTTGCGACTACCTGGACATAAACGAACCCATCTCTACCCTGGACGTGGTCCAGCAGCTAACTTATCCAGATGAGGAGGTCCTCCAACCCCTGGGCGTCGACACCAGATACCTGTTTACGACCGACGGTTCTGCGGAGGAAGATAAGGTAAAAGAGACGCCGGAAGGAAAGATATACGTGGACGGTTGGGGGGTAACGAGGAAGTTATCCACCGATGGCCTCTACTTCGACATAACCGACTCCCCTCTAGCGGCCGCGTCAATCGACGAACTGAGGAGATATCCGTTTCCGGAAGTGGCCAATCAACGGGATGATATCGCAGGCGAAGTCTCCAACTTTACACGAGCATACGGAGACTCAAACTTCGCCCTCACCACCCAGATATTCGGGAGTGTATTTGAACTCTCCTGGTATATGAGGGGGTTTGAGCAATTCTTGAAGGACCTGTACCAAAACAGGGAGGTCGCCGGCCTGCTGATGGATAAGGTCGTCGAGTACTGGTTGGACTTCTTCGAGGTGCTCTTCGATGAGGCCGGCGACCTCCTGGACGTAATCATGGTCGGGGACGACCTGGCAATTCAACATAGCCTACTGATAAACCCGGAAATATACCGGGAACTCGTCAAGCCACGCCACCAGAGGATATACGACTACATAAAGAACAACTCCAGTGCCTTTATCTGCTACCACACCTGCGGAGCAATCAGGCCTTTGATACCTGACCTGGCGGAGATAGGCGTCGACGCGTTAAACCCCGTACAGGTCAGCGCGGCCGGTATGGACACCGGAGGACTCAAGCGGGATTTCGGAGACCTAATAACTTTCTGGGGCGGAGGCGTGGACACGCAGAGGGTCTTTCCCCAGGGAACCACCGATGACGTCGACCGGGAAGTTAAACAAAGAATTGACGACCTGGCACCAGGGGGAGGGTTCGTTTTCAACCCCGTACACAACATCCAGGCGGACGTTCCCCCGGAGAACATCCTCAACGCATACAGGGTAGCCAGGTCTTACGGTCGGGAGGTGTACGACTAATATGAACTCCCTGGAGTTGGTTAACAGGACTATCAAGTTGGAACGGACCGAACGGATCCCCGTCGACCTGCACAATTTTACCGTAGCGGCAGAGGACATGGGGATGAGCTATTCTCGGATATTCCACTCTGGCGACCTTATGGCGGAGGCTCAGGTACGGCAGTGGGAGAAATACGGACATGACATGCTGCTATTGGAAAACGGAACCGCCGCGCTGGCGGAGGCCATGGGCTGTGATGTCGTCTATCCGGACGACAACCCACCACGGTTGAAAGGTCCGGGAATCAGGAAGTTGTCCGACATCTACTCCTTACCTGTTCCCGACCCGACCGAGGATGGGACCCTCCCCGAGCTCCTCAAGGCGACTAGCCTGGTGAAGGAGGAACTGGACGAACAGTTCGTCATGGGACGGGGGGACCAGGGGCCGTTTAGCCTCGCCTCCATGGTCCTGGGCATGGAGAGATTTCTCATGGAGTTGAGCAAGGGGGAGAACTTAAGGGAGATAAACGACCTGTTGGACCACTGTACGGAGGTCATAAAGACCTACATCGAAGCCCAGTTCGACGCGGGGGCTGACGGGAGCTCCATCGGTGACTCGATTGCCGGCCCCGACGTCTGTAACCCCAGGCATTACTACGAGTTCGGCTTACCCTACGAAAAGAAACTCTTCTCCTCCTTACAGAAGTCTCGGGGTCACCCGGTATCCCTGCACATCTGTGGCGACGCAACCGATATAGTCGGAGATATGATCGATACGGGAGCGGACATCCTGGAGCTCGACTACAAGATCGACATGAAAAAGGTCAGAAGACTCGTAGATAACCGCGTGTCGTTCCTGGGGCCACTGGACCCGGTACTGTTCAGCAAGGGTACTCCCGACGAGATATACGACAGGACGGTAGAATTGCTCTCGATCTGGGGAGATCACGACGGGATGATCTTCGGCCCTGGTTGTGCCATGAACGCGAACACCCCCGGGGAAAACATCAAGGCTATGATTGGCGCCGTACGAGACTACCGGACGGGCGGGGGTGGAGAATAGAGGTGGAACCGAGAGAACGCGTACTTACGTCCCTACACCACGAAGAGCCGGATAGGGTGCCCCGTGATATCGGGAGCCTGCCGGTTACCGGCATACATGCCGAAGCATATAGTAAATACTTGAAGGAATATAAGGACGGAGAGCTCGATCCAAACCAGGTAGAGATTGAAGACGTCATCCAACAGCTGGCGAGGGTCGACGACAGGATACTCGAAGAGTGGAAGGTCGACACTCGAGGGGTCTGGGCCAACCCAGGTAGCGACTGGGAGTTAGGCATCGACGAGGACCAAAGCCACTACAGATTTATCGACGAGTGGGGTATCACCTGGGGGATGCCCAAGCGGAGCGGTTACTATTACGACATCCGCGACAACCCCCTCTCCGGAGAGATTGAACGGGAAGACATCCTTGACTATCCCTGGCCGGACCCGGCCGATACCTACCGCGTCGCAGGGATAGCGGAGCGCGTAGACAGGATAAACGCGGAGAGAAGATACTTTATCTCGATGACGGGCCTGGGGCCTGGCATATACGAGCTATCGCAGTGGATGAGGGGTTACAAGGATTTATGGATAGATTTCCTCAAGCGAGGGGAGCTCGCCCACGCCATGATGAGGAAGATTACGGACCTGAAACTGGAGTTCTGGGAGATGGCCCTCTCCGAGGTCGGCCATCTCGTCGACACAGTCTATATGGCCGACGACATCGGCAACCAGAACAACCTGCAGATTTCGCTTGAGACCTACAGGGAGTTCATTAAACCCTACCAGACGGAGGTATTCCACTTCATCAAGGACAACTCGCCCGGCGAAATATGTCTGTTCTACCATTCAGACGGAGCAATTGCCGGGGCCATACCTGATCTGCTGGAGGCCGGAATCGAGGCCCTTAACCCCGTTCAGGTGAGCGCGGCGGGCATGGACCCGGGTAGGTTAAACGCCGAGTTTGGCGACAGACTTACTTTTTGGGGGGCGGGAGCGAACCCTCACGGCACCCTGAGAAATGGTAGCCTGACGGAGTTAGACGAGGAAATAAAATCCCGGAACGATATTTTCGCCCCCGGTGGAGGCTGGGTATTCGCCCCGATTCATAATTTACAACCCGACGTCACCCCGGAAAAGATCCAGACTATAATCGAGGCAATGGACAAATACGGGGGGTATTAGCGATAGCCGGTGGAGGACTTCCCGACCTCGACCATCGCCCGGACGTTCTCGTCCCTGGAATCAGGCGGTATTTCGCACCCAGCACTGAGGATGAAGGAGCCGTTCTGGCCCGCCCTCTCAATGCATTCAGTCGACAGTTCCTTTATCCGCTCCGGGCTCTCCTTGACGAACAGGACCGGGTCGACGTTTCCCCTGATTATCTTCTCCTCACCGAGCACCCTCCGGGCCTTCCTCAAATCCAGCTCCCGGTCGAGATCGACTATATCCGCCTCACAGTCCCTCAATACCGATAACTGGTGGGTTGTATCCCCGCAGACGTGGTAGAGGGTAGGGACCGTAATAGTCCGAAAGATGTCCTTCGTGTACTCAACGCTTAACTCGAAACTCTCAGTAGAGACCTGCGATGCGAGGGAGTCCCCGGCGCCGATGATGTCCGCTCCAGCCTCGACCTGGGCGCCGGCGAACCTCCTGTCGAACTCCGCCGAGAACTCGAAGAGGTTCTCCAGAAAACCTCTATCCGTGTAGAAGGCCTTTAGGGCGTTAGTGGGGCCAAGGACCGAACTGGCGTCTGACAGAGCTCCCTCAATCCACCCAATGACCGTTATCCGGGGGTCATATTCCTTGATGAGCCTTATTGCCTCAATTCGCTGGACACAACGGGGAAACTCCCTCGGCTCCGGGACCTCCAGGCCCGCCAGGTCTTTCGGTCCTTTTATGGGCGGTTCCCGCACTACCGGCACGCCGTCCTCGGGGAAAAAGAGATCTCCTCCCAGGGCATCCGCAAGACGGTGGGCGTCGCTCGATACGTTAACCGCGTCGTAATCGAACGCCTCGAGACATCGAATCTGCGATTCGGCCATGGCTTCCGGGTCGGTACAGTAATCCCGGTAATGAATTCCGGCTATCTTCGCCGCGTACTGCATGACGAAGGGGATAACGGGTACCCGGGGAAGTTTAATCCCGTCAAAAATCTGAAACAACTCCTCTACCTGAAACAAGGGCGGCCCCCTGCAAAAAAGACCGTTTCTGGAAACAACGGGGGCAGGAGGATGTCGGAGCTATGCATTAAGCACCTCAATCCCGGTAATCATCTCCTCGATCTCTTCCATGGTGGTCTCCTCCTTGGTCAGGTCCCCGACCTTCTTTCCGTCCCTGAGGACAACTATTCTGTCCGCGACCTGATAGATATGCCTGATGTTATGCGTGATGAATATGCTGGAGTGGCCCCTTTCCTTGGTCTCCATCACGAAGCTGAGGACGTTCCGTGACTCCTCAACCCCCAGGTTGTTAGTCGGTTCATCCAGGATGATTAGCTTTGCCCGGAAGAACATCCCCCTGGCGATGGCGATCGATTGCCTCTGGCCGCCGGAGAGGTTGTTCACCTTGGCACTGGGGTCGATAGTAGTCAGTCCAACCTGTTGTAAGAGCTTAACCGCCTGTTCGTCCATGTACTGCTTATCCAGGCTGGGCAATAGGGCGTTTTTCTTGAGCGGTTCCCTGCCCAGGAAGAGATTTCTCGCTACGGATAGTTGGCCGACCAGAGCGGCGTCCTGATAGACGGTCTCTATACCCGCTTTGATGCCGTCGTTGGTTCCCTGGAAGCTGACCCTCTCTTCCTCAAACCAAATCTTTCCCGAAGTGGGACTGAGGGCGCCGGAAAGAATCTTTATCAAGGTGGATTTCCCGGCCCCGTTGTCGCCTACAAGCCCAACTATCTCCTTGTTGTGGACCTCCATGTCCACGCCCTTGAGCGCCTGGACCTTGCCAAAGCTCTTGACTATGTCCTCCATCCTTACAAGCTCTTCTGTCATGTCAGCTCACCCCGCCACTTTGTTTTTCCAGATAGGCGTGTATACCCATCATAGCGAGGATCGTCAGGCCGACGAATATGTTGTACGCCAGGCCTGGAACTCCCACAACTACGATACCATTTCTGATCGTCCTCAACAACAACACGCCGAGAACCGTACCCAGTATCGTCCCCCTCCCCCCGAAAAGAGAGGTGCCTCCGATCACCGTCATCGCAATAACTTCGAGCTCGTACCCCGTTCCGGACACTGGATAGGCAGATCTAATACGAAAGGCGTCGATGACCCCCGCAAAACCGGCCAGCACCGCCGTTATTACGAACAGAATTATTTTTACCCTGTCCGTCTTTATCCCCCTGGCCCTGGCGGCGTCCTCGTTTCCGCCCGTAGCCATTATCCAGTTACCAAACCTCGTATGGTTGAGAACGTAGTAACCAACCGCTACCAGGGCAAGAAACCAGAAGAGTGAGACCACTATTTGAAAAAAACTGTCTGGAAACCCAATCTTGTAGGCCAGGGCGGTCTTAATCGGGGATCGCGTCTGCCATGATGACTGTGGAAAGCCGTTTGAGATATACAGCCCACTTCCCCTGACGACCAGCTGCATGCCAATGGTGACAAGAAAAGAGGAGATACCCACCTTGGTGACAAGAATACCGTTGGTAAACCCAATTAGCGCGGCAATAGCCATCACCACGAAGAAGGCAAGCTCGATGCTCATGATGCCTTCGTTCCTTAGGATAAACATTAGGACCGGAGTAAAACCGAACAGGGCTCCCACGGACAGGTCAAATTCTCCACCGGTTAACAGCAAGGTCATGCCCAGGGCGATAATTCCAATCTCAGGGATAAAGCCAAGCATGTTGCTCAGGTTCAACACGGATAGAAAAGCTGGGTTCATCACATAGAAGAGGGCCCCCAGAATAATCAGAAGCAAGAGGGGGCCGAGCTCCCTGTGAGCGGCAAATTTTTCAATTACTTTGTCTGTCATTTGATCAACCTCTGCTCCTTGAACCTAGTTCTTGGTCGTTTCTAACTGCTCAATAAGAAATCACCGCGGGTGTTAAAGTCCCGCGGTGACCGTATTCTAACTTACTGAGATGCGAGTTCCAGGTACGTGTCGGCTTGATCCTGCTCGTAAAGGGCTACAGTCGTCACGTTGTACCCGATGGGCAAACCCCTGTTAACCATGTTCAGCAGGACGATCGGCACATATCCCTGTGATTGAGGATATTGCCACGTCGCAGCTTCTACGTAGCCTTCCTTTACCTCTTGGGCGGTATCGGCGGAATTTCCCCAACCTACTACGGGGATCTCTCCCGGTTTCACGCCCGTCGCGTCGAAGGTTTCCTTGATATTGCCCATTACCATGTCTCCAAGACCGATAATGGCGTCAACCTTTTTCTTATGAGCACCAAGGTAACTCTTCATGTTCTCCAGCGACTGAACGGGGTCGTACTTCGCGTCAAACACGGTATACTCTACCCCCAGAGGATCGAAGACCGAAGATATCCCTTTCGTCTCCTGTCTCTGGTAGGTAGCACCTGGGACCTCTACTGGCATCCAGACGAAGTCCCCCTCCTCGACGAAACCGTTATCTACAAGGTAACTCGCCCAGGACTTGCCTACAGTTACGTTGTCCGCGCCGACGTAGGCGTCCCTTTGGGTGTCAGGGTCGTCGGCATTAAAGAAGACTACGGGGATGCCTCTCTTCTTTGCCATCTCTACCTCTTCCTTCAATACCCCCCGATCAGGGCTGCTTGTGGCAATACCATCTGCCTTTGCGGCCACCGCTGCCTTAAACGCCTCCTTGTGAGTGGATATGTCGTTGTGGTGAAAGGAAGACTTCAGGTTGACCCCGAGGTCTTGCGCCGCGTTCTTCGCCCCTCTTAAGGCAAAGATCCAGATTGGATCACCTTCTGATCCATGAGAAATCCAATAGAACGTCAAGTTTTTGTCCTTTTCGGCACCAACAGCCAGAGGGGCTGCCAGCAAAACCGTGAGGCCCAGAACCAATGACAGTACTACAAGGTACAGTGCCCTTTGTTTCATTTCTGCCTCCCTTTTTAAAGTTGTTAAAGATTTTATAACACAGATCGTCGTAATTGTCAAATATTGATTGATGTTCCCCTTATAATCACGTACGAGAACCTTTCCTAATTAAAAAAGGAATTTATTAAATGGCTTAATTTCCGGGTCATATGTCCCCTAACAAAGCAGGTTATTTTAAAAGCTTTATCTTTCAAAGCACCAGAGTTTCACGCGTTGTGCACCCAAATGACAATTCCTGGACAACCTGCCACAATAGCTGGTAGAATTCAACCACTTACTGCTCGGGTACGGTAATCTAAGGTCGAGATACAGTATTTTTTTCAATCGCGGTATTGAGGAGTCACTAAATGAAACAAGGCGAAGGAATGAGCAATATTGGGTTTCAGTTAATGACCTGGACCTACAATATAGCTGACTTCTTCAGGCCGGGTGACTTTACCGAAAAGTTGGAGAATTTTGGCATATCTAAGGGAGACGTAGTAATCGACTACGGGTGTGGCCCGGGACGTTACTTGAAGAAGGCGGCCGAGCTAGTTGGGGAGGATGGACTTGTCTATGCCGCTGACACTCAACCATTGGCTCTAAAGAAGGTTAGAAGCCAGATAGTGAAACAGCAACTCCAGAACGTTGAGCCGGTATTGATACATCGCTACGATTCTGGCTTGGCTGATAATTGCGCTGATTTAATCTATGCGTTGGACATGTTCCACCAGGTAGACCACCCGGACAAATTCTTTGCTGAACTTAAGCGGGTAGCAAAAAGGGATGGTATAATGTTCCTTGAAGACGGTCATCAGTCTAGAGAAATGACGGTAAAGAGCGTTAAGGGTTCGGGTCACTGGAAGATAGATTCTACAGAAAGACCCTTTCTGAAACTCAGCCCAGC
>JAGXLQ010000132.1 GCA_018334595.1 Candidatus Bipolaricaulota bacterium
ACCGGGTCGAGAAGTTCACCGCTATTGTCCCCCCTGGACTCCAGGTCCCGGCCGAGAAGTATTGTCCACAAATAGGCCAGGCCAACCGTGAACACGGTGACGAGCACGGGAGCGCTAGTAAGATAACCCGGGATGCCCGGCGGGTCGACCAACCAGAGGATCAACCCCTCTATGCCCAGGAGGCTTCCCGTTAACAGGTGTCTGCGGTTCGGATTGCTGGCCACCCCGTCGGCGATAAAGACGAAAAAGCTCGCCGCCGCTATCGCCGGAGAGATAAAATATCCGAGAAGTCCCGACAGGACGGTAATGAATAGGGTATCACCTAAATTGGCCTTCAGACCAGTCGTCCGGTTCAACACCCGAAGGATAAAGAGAGACCAGGCAGCTATAAGAAGGCCCGGGGTTCCCCAGAGGGCTATCGGTACGACTATTCCCACGGAAGAAACCGTCGCCGTAGCGGGATTATCCGGGTCGAGTTCCCTCCCCAGGGCCCAGGTTAGGAAGATCCCCAGGCCCGCACGCACGCCAAACGCGAGCGAGTCGAGGGCTCCCCCGGAAAGGAGAAACTCACTTAAGGCAAATCCGACCAGGCCAGCGCCGGAAAAAATCATTATGAACAGGTTGCTCGGATAACTGGGGTCCAGAGGCCTGCCAATAGCTGTAGGTTGGTTGGCGTCCACCATGCAGTTCTCCACCTCATACTTCTAGAAATAGCCGCATCTACATGGTAAATAGTAAACCCCTCTGGGACAAGAAGAACCGGAGGGATTCAGGGCAACAACTTACGGAGCGTTCTCCTCGCCCGCTAATAGGAAAAATATCTTCGGCCGAGCTCGTCGTTGGAGTCGACAACCCTCCGTCGAAAGTCACCATCCCGTAAAACCATCTCCAGGCCAAGCTCGCCTCTGAGGTCTCAGTTAAAATCGTCCACACCCGGTGGCGGCGAGGAGAAGTCAAGGACGTTGGGAAGGAGATAGGCCTGCACGCCTTTTCTCTCTTCGAGGCTATTTTTCGCCACGCTGTTGATGACCACGTGCTCCAGGGAACCGCAGGTGGGTGGGAAATACCTTTCCAACAACGTTTGGAGATGGGAATCGAGAAACCTTTCCCTCTCCCACCAGAAATCATGGTGATGGGCGACCGTGGGAAATGAGTTCTCCGAAATAAATCCTCGCGGTACCACAGTGCCTGTATCCATCCGTCAAACGGCAATGCTGCGTATTTCCCCGTGGCGGGGTTGATGACCATAGACAGCGGGCCCCCGCGAAAGTCAGCCTCGCCGATACTCGTCATCACTTCTTCTACCGCCGCCTCGTCCAGCAGTCCGTCGGCCGCAAAGACGGAGACCCTTTCCACGCCCATCCTGGCCAGATCGGGCAGGTCCCCCGCAGCTGCAGCCGCAGCAATTCGCTGGCTTATCGCCGATTCCTCAACCGGAACCATTTCTACCTTTCACGTCCGGGCGCTTGGCCATAAAGTCTTCGGCAACCGCCGGAAACTCATTAACCAACAACGAGATAACTATCAAACTATTTGTAAAAACCTTTTTTTTAACATAACAGTTCATAATTGGGTCGTAAAAAACATATACGGTTCAGCCTGTGCGGGTAACGTCAGGGGCCTCGAAAAAACGGTTACTTCTCTTGTAGTAGCTTGTGATTTTTTGAATTTCAGGGGATCTTTTGCATAGTTTGTAGATGATGTACAGTATAGGTTGAGTTGAACTATTTTGAGAAAAATTACAAAATAATGGTAGGCCAACGGGTTAAGCTGGGCGGCGGGTTAGTTATTGGCCCTCAAAAGACCGATTCGGGGCGACAAAACGGACTCGAAAAAAGCCCTTGAGGGTGAAAAAGGAGGATTTTCCATGTCGGACAATCGAGCAAAGAGGCTGAGGCACCACGAAAGATTAATTCTCTCCTGTTTAAGAAAAGGACGGCAGGACAAGGAAGGCTTGATCCAAGACTACAATGATCTCGTCCATATTATGGGGCTTCCCATTACTTTCTCCGATAGAAGCAGGGGCTGGACTTTTCACAGAAGGCTGGATAGTTATCTAAACAACTTTTAGAACCTTGGATTGGTAAGTCATGAGGAGGGGTTTTATGGGTTGACCGAATCGGGGGTAGAAGAGGCGGAAAAGAGTCACGTCAGTATCAAGGCCAGGCAAGAGCGTCTACGTTCATTATCCCGGTCTCCTGAAACCGCCTCGATTGTCTCTGTCTTCAGCAACTCAGCTATGGCGGTGTTGAAGCTTATTGCGGCCTTTCTCTTCAACAGCATGGCACTGATCGCGGATGGCTTTGACAGTTTCGTGGACGTGGTTTCGGCGGTCACGGTCTTTTTGGGGATAAAACATGAACGGGAACTCGTATCGTCGACTTTTATCATATTTATGATGTTTGGTACCGCTGGGTACATTGGTTACGAGTCAGTAACCAGGTTGATATCACCGGAACCGCTGGAGGTATCGCCTCTGGCGATAATCGCGGCAGTTGTTTCCGGTGGAGTCTGCTACGTTATGAGTATCTATCAGCATTACGTCGGGAAAAGATCGGGAAGCATATCCCTGTTAACACAATCGGTCGATTGACGTAGTGAACAATAGGATGACGGCTTATCTTGATGGCAAAGGTGTTCTATCAGCTAATGACAGCAGCCTTACTCATGGAATGGCTGGACTTTATTGCCACGGCAACGCGGGTACTTACTTTGACGACTTTGTAGTGGAGTCATTAGAAGGAGTTGTCGGCAATGCCTGGTCAGACACAGATGGCGACGGCGTTGATAACGACCTTGATAAGTGCCCCGAAACCCCTGAGGGTGTCCCGGTAGATCAGCGTGGATGTCACGTTCAAGAAAAAGTAGTAATAGAGCAGGGCAATTTTCAGCTCGAGTCCGGCAGGATAACGTTGACTCACGAGTGGAAACAGGTCTCTTTTACCAATCCTTTTACGTACCCATTGGTAGTGGCAAAACCCTTATCATACAATGGGACAGACCCCGCTACCGTAGAGATTGCTGAAGTCACCCCGGAGGGATTCAGAGTCAGGATCCACGAGTGGTCGTATACAGAGGCAAGCCATATTGAGGAAACTCTGAGTTACCTGGCCGTGGAAAGGGGCCATTTCGTACCCGGTAACGGACTGGAGATCGAGGCGGACATTATCACCACAAACGTCACCGGAGCTGGCAGAGAGAAGTCAGCAGCCGTGGCCCAGAGGGTTCACTTTTTCTCGGGTTTTCCCGGTAATCCTATAGTTTTTGCTGCCAGGGCCAGCATCAATGGGGAGGATACCGTTGCCACCAGAATAGATAGAGTAACTCCAGGAGGACTTTCCGTGTTAATGCAGGAACAGGAGTCCAATGAACAATCCCACGTCTATGAAACTATCTCATATATAGCTATCAACCCGGGTCCTGCAGAAATTGGGGGAGAAACACTATATACAGGTCGGGCAAAGGTGACCCACGAACCGTCTACGATAACCCTTCCCACGGGAGACAAGATAGAGGTTCACGTGGACGAAGAGCAATCCAGTAACGAGGAAACAGACCATAACGAAGAGTCGGTCGGCTACCTCTTCTTTTCGAGTAATCCCCATCTATTTCTTGCTGACATACAGACCATTTGGTGTTCCGATACGGCAAACCTACGGTACGAGGTGGTTCCTGAATAATTCCTCAGCGATCCTAGCTCTGGATGACGGTATGGAAACCCACCTCGCCCGCCTTAAATAAGAGGTGGATTTCCTTCACAAGTTTTCACCGAAATTCTTGCATTACCAGGGCTCTGCGTGAGGTTATTTTAGGCCGGTCAAGTACTGGTCCCTAACAGCATGTTCATTGATCTCGTAAAACTCTCCTCGGAGGACGTCCATTAAAACTTGGTCGTGATGCTCACCGTCAACTCTGTAAAAATCACGCACCCGGCCGGATTCTTGGTATCCGACCTTCTCATAGACTCGAATCGCCCTATGGTTAAAACTTTTTACCCAGAGGCTGATTGCATGAAGGCTCAGGGCCGCAAAACCGTAGTCCGTGATTAGACGTACGGCCTCGGTACCCAGACCGCGGTTCCAGTAGTCTTTTTCTCCAAGAACTATTCCCATCTCGGCATGGTCAGAGCCACGATTGAAATTGTGAAGGCCGCAGTTACCAATGGGCTTATCGTCGACCAAGTAGTGGATTGTAAAGATAGGTTCGTCATTTTCAGCCTGGGCCTGGTACCAGTCTTCTTCCTCCTGCCTGGTCAAAACGGCCCCGCAAGCTGAGGTAAATTGATTGACCTCAAGGTCATTGAACCAATCTTTATAGAGGCCCACATATTCTTTTTTCGGCTCGGTGAATCCAACCTTAGATCCCTTGAAAATGTACTTCATATTTATCATACCTCCG
>JAGXLQ010000133.1 GCA_018334595.1 Candidatus Bipolaricaulota bacterium
ACCGTACCACCGGCGAACTCAATTGGCTGCAGCCTCTGAGATAGTGGCGCAATATCCACCCCCGCCACGACCTTTCGCCTGCCTATCCCCAGTTCGAGACCGACCGAGGCACCTGCGAGTACGTTGTAAACGTTTGCTTTGGACAAAAGGTGGCCCTTCAGGCGCAGGGGTTCGTGACCTCCCCCTCGCTCCCGCAGCGTAAAACTTAGTCCGTTCAGCCCCATCAAATCTATCTCGCGAGCGCGGTACCTGGCCATCCCCGCCCCTTCTACGGAGTAGGGTACAATTCTTTTGTCCGAAAGCTGGTTGCTGAGGCGGTGAACATCCACGAGGTCGGAGTCCTCGTTGATTAATACCGTGGACCCCTCCTCCATGCCCTCAGCCAGCCTAAACTTTTCTCTGGCAAGATGTTTTCTCCCCCTGAAGTTCTGTAGGTGAACCCTGCCAATCCCGGTAATGAGGCCTATGGTAGGTTTGAGGACCTTGCTGAGGGTTCCGATATCGCCGGGGTATTGCAATCCCAGTTCGAATACTCCAAAGTCTACGTCCTCGTCCATATTTAAGAGGGACAACGGAAGGCCGTACTCCGTGTTGAAGTTACCGGGTGACTTATGGGTGACCCCCACCGTTGACAGGATGGAGCCAATTACTTCCTTGGTCGTCGTTTTCCCCCAGCTACCGGTGATTCCGACTATTGTGATTGAAAACCGGGTCCGGTAGTAAGTCGCCATGTTTAACAGGCCCGATTTCCTGTCCGACACCCCGATCAAATTTGGAAAGCTGTCGTCCCCCAAATTAGAATTTACGAGTGCGCCGCTAGCACCCCTGGAGTATGCTTCTTCGAGGTGATCTTCACCGTCAGTTCTCTCTCCGGGAAGTGTGATGAAAAATTCTCCCGGAGAGATCGTTCTGCTGTCAATGGAGAATCCCGTGATTTCAGACCTTTCCTGGTTATGCCAGTTTCCCCCTGTTGTGTGCGCAATATCCTGTAAACTGAGCATTGGGTTTACTCTAGGACAGGAACTTATTCATCCTCGGCCTCGCCTTCCTCCGTCTCCTGTTTTTCTATTACCTTGATGCCGATTGCTTGTCGTCCGTAAATGACTCTTCCGGTGAATTCCTTGTCTATTCTGGTGACGGACTCGTAGCGATATCCCGTACCGGCTATGGGGACTACGCTCTCTTCCAGGGGTTTCAGCAGTTCCACGGAGAGGTGTTCGTAGTTTTTCAGGTTTTCCATGTAGCCGAGAAGGTCGTCAAAGGTCTCAATTGGGTTCGGGGGGGCGATCTCCATCGGACGTGGGCCTCCGTAGACGGAAACCACGTAATTTCCTGGAGGCAGGTTTTCTGGAAGCTTGAACGCGCCCGTCTTCCTGACGATGTCGTCCCGGTAGTTTTTAATCTTTACCTCATAGGCCACCAGGTTGCCCTGTTCGTATATGTTGTTTCCGAGAGCGAAATAAAGAATCTGACCGGCCTGAATACCATTATTCACGGAAAAGTCCGCCGTTAGATTCGTTAGGCCGGGGTCCTTGAAAGAATTGAAGGCGAGGGCGTCGATAAAGACTGCCACCTGGAGCGATGGTAGATAAGAGAAGTCGTTCGTAGAGAAGAATATGTCGGTCCTGGTCAACGGTTCAGGCATGTTGTCTCCGGTGATTTCGTATTCTACCTTGACCGTACCCTGCCCTACCCGGTTTGTCGCTTTGTTCAACGACTCCTGCATTGTAACTAGAGAAAGATAACTTATGAGGTTGGGATTTTTGACTACTTCCGTGTTAAACTCGTCCGGCGATTCTAATCCCTCTTGAGATACGCTGATGTTGGTCTCGTAGAGATCGGGTGAATCCCCGATTTCGCCCAACACCCCTTGAGCTCTGTCCTGAGTGATTGACCCTATTGATTCACCTATGGAACCGAGTTTAAAGGGGGACTGGTAACTTTTAATTGTATCGTATATTTTGGACTGGTTGAGGATGAAATCGGATTCCCCGGTCATTAGGAATGAATGGCCCATACCCAGCAAGGAGTTTTCCTCCTTGTACGTTACGGTGCCCAGTGCACCGACTGACACGTCTCCTTCCGTTAGAGCTACTCCAAACGGCCCTCCAGGTTGGATTTCCATCCCGGAACTATCTTCCCCTGAGGAGGCCGCCTGAGAGTTGTGGAAAGAAAAGTCCCCCCCCGATAGACCATTTAAGTTTTCGAGTGGCTTCATTCCCAGCGGTGCACCCGGGTTGTAAATCAGGTCCACGTCACCGGAGACTGACCCGTTTTTCAACGTCTTAAACGCCCGTTCGCTTAGGCCGTTAGTCATTATCGGTGTCTGTTTCTTAAGAAAGACCAGTCGGTCCTCAGTTGAATAGATGGGTGAGTCACCGACCTTGATCGTCTCGAAAGTTACCTCTTTACCGGGAAAGAAGCCCTCAAGGGATTCCTCGACCGAGTTCTTCTCGCCGTTTGAGGATGCGCCTACCTCGCCCGATTCCAGTAGGTCAAGCATGGCGCCAATGGGCGTTACCAGGGCTATCGGATTGTCGGCATTCTTACTCCACAGGGCGGACCTACTGATGGCACCCGCGAGTTTTCCGTCTATGTATACTGGGCTTCCGCTCATTCCCTGAGCTATACCCCCGGACCTTTCTATGGCCTTGCCGCTCGCTCTCACTATGATGAAGTCCTCCAGCTTACCTGGTTCGTCCATTACGTCTACGACCTCTACCGAGAACTCGGAGATCTCATCTCCTTTGACGACGGTCTTAGCTGTTCCCGTCATTCCACTCTGGACGTCCTCGAGGTAAAGAAATTGACTTCCATCAGTATCGGCTTTCCCGGGGAGAGGGAATAGCGTGGACTGGACTGTTAGTAGGGTAAGAACCAGAATAGTTGTGGTCAGGACCAAAGATTTCTTAGGGCTAATTGTCATATTTCCTCCCGGTTATTGAAATTTATGCCTATAGCAGAAATTAATTTACGCTATCAAAGGTAAACCGAATTTGAAAAATACGGTTAAAAAAACCCTAAATAATCATAACAACTTAGGTCGAGTAATTCAGGTCAGGGAGCAAGTGAGTCTAGCTGATCGGAGAGGACGGCAGTGACTCCGGGGTATTGGGATTACAAGATAAATTTGGTATATTTACGTGTCCGATTGGACGACTTTGGCAACACGATAGGTTATGTATATACACAGTTACGATAAGAAGGGGGAGAATAATGGACGAAGACGCGCTATTGGTAGTAAAAGACGTGTACAAGGATTATGGGGACGAAGAAGTTCTAAAGGGCGTCTCCTTTGATATGCAGCCCGCTGAGACTAAAGTCATAATTGGCCCTTCGGGTACGGGTAAGAGTACCCTCCTGCGCTGTATCAACCAGCTAACTATCCCCGACAAGGGGAGGGTCTGGTTGGAAGGTGAAGAGGTAACCGATAAGTCCAAGGACATAAACAAGTTCAGACAGAGAATCGGGATGGTCTTCCAGCACTTTAACCTGTTTGAGCACCTCACTGCCCTGGATAACGTTACGCTGGGGCTGAAGAAGGTAAAGAAAATGTCCAAGGATCAGGCGACCGAACTCGGGATGACTGAACTCGAAAGGGTAGGGCTCGCGGACCAGGCCGAATCCTATCCTGCCCAGCTGTCCGGGGGGCAAAAGCAGAGGGTAGGAATTGCCAGGGCTCTGGCAATGGAGCCAAAGATAATTCTGTTTGACGAACCCACCTCCGCGCTTGATCCCGAGTTGATCGGAGAGGTCCTGGAGGTAATGAAGGACCTGGCCGAGTCCGGTATGACGATGCTCGTGGTGACTCACGAGATGGGTTTTGCTAACTCGGTCTCCGATGAAATTATCTTCATGGAAAAGGGAGTAATCGTAGAACAGGGTACTCCGGCTACCTTCTTTAAAAACCCGGAGAAGAGTAGGACGAAGGAATTTCTCCACAAGCTTACGGAGCTTTACGGAGAAGGTTAGCCCTCAAGGTCGGCCTTATATTTTGCCTGAATAATGTTGACCCCTGGGGCCTCGGCCTGGTTGGATTCTCCCCCGTATTGCTGCTGTTTTTGTTTGCAAGATAGTCCCCCAAACACTAGAATAGGTGCAGTAAGGAGGGTGTTATGGAACGTGTAAGGGTTAAAGCTTTGTTAGTTGATACGTCGAACAACGCTCCGGTTGTTTTACTGGAGGGCGACAGCAACAGTAAGGTAATGCCTATATGGATAGGGCAAAACGAAGCCCTTGCCATTTCCTTACAGCTCCAGGGGAGTGAGTTTGAGCGTCCCCTGACTCATGACCTTTTGAAATCCGTATTGGATAAGCTAAATCAGGACCTGGAAAGGGTAATTATCGATGACCTGAGTAATAAGACCTACTACGCAACTCTCGTCCTCCAGGGCCC
>JAGXLQ010000134.1 GCA_018334595.1 Candidatus Bipolaricaulota bacterium
ATGGCCTTAGCGGCGGCACCGCTTCCCTGGGGAAACTGAATCCGGAATATCCTTTGGAGCCTGTCCCGCACCGGCGAAGAAGACCCCTCCTCCGATACTTTCCACAGGCCTTAACTTCGGGTGAGCCTCCTTGTAGAACCCGTTTGGGCCGAGGTTTAAGGTCAATTGCCTGCTCACCTCTTCCGTCTTCTCGGAGGGGACGATCGACTGAGCGAGAACGACTAGATCGGCATCTATCTCAATTTTCTCGCCTATGGTCTGATCGACCCCCGTCACCCTCAGGGCCCCGTCGACCTTTTCCAGCTTTGACACCTTGCCCTTCAAGTAGAGAACCCTTTCCTCCTCCTGGACATCCTGGATAAACTCCTCGTAGTCCTTTCCCCCGGCCCGGATGTCGATGTAGAAGACGTAGGCATTTCCCTCCGGGACGTTCTCCTTGTACAGCAGGGCGTGCTTGGCCGTATACATGCAACATATCTTTGAACAATATGGATTGTGGTTTTCCGGATCCCGTGAGCCCGAACACTGGATAAACACGACGTTCTCCGGCACCTCGCCGTCGGAAGGCCTTCGGACCTCTCCGCCCGTTGGCCCAGTAGCGGCAAGCATCCTCTCGAACTGGAGTCCGTCGACTACGTCTTCGTACCGACCGGCGCCGTACTCTCCCATCTCTTCCTTGGGGTAGAGCTGGTATCCCGTGGCAACCACTATCGCCCCCACTTCCTCCTCTACGTACTGCGGGCTCTGGTCGTAATCAACGGCATCAGCATCACAGACATCACTGCACTCGGTGCAGCATAACGGATTTAACCCCAAACAGGCTTCCTCATCGAGCGTGTAAGACGAGGGAACCGCCTGGGAAAATGGAATGTGGATTGCCTTCCTCGTCGAGAGGCTCTCGTCGAACTCGTCTCTTACCTCGACGGGGCATACGTCTACACAATCACCACAGAGGTTGCAGGCATCGGGATCCACGTAAGTGGGCTTCCGCTCAATCGCAACCCGGTAGTTGCCCACAAAGCCGGAAACGTCCCTTACCTCGCTGTAGGTCATGAGCTCGATACTCGGGTGTCTGCTCACCTGGACCATCTTCGGCGTCAATATGCATTGAGAACAATCGAGGGTGGGAAAAGTCTCCGAAAGCTGGGCCATATGGCCACCGATGGTCGGTTCCTTTTCGACGAGGATGACCTCGTTACCCGCCTCGGCAACGTCAAGGGCTGCCTGTATCCCGGATATTCCGCCCCCTATCACCAGGCACTTGTCCGAGTGCTCCATCTCCACAGGCTCGAGGGGGATGTTCCTCTTCACCTTTTCAACCGCCCCCTTGACTATCCTTAACGCCTTGTCCGTGGGACGAGTACCACCGTTTTTGTGAACCCAGGAACACTGCTCCCGAATGTTGGCAATTTCACACCTATACCTGTTCAATCCGGCATCTTCGACAACGTTACGGAACGTTTCCTCGTGCATGGAAGGCGAGCAGGCGGCAACGACGACGCCGTTAAGCCCTTCCTCCTCAACGGCCTCAACTATCTTGTTCTGGCCCGGATCTGAGCACATGTATTCGTAATTCGTCGCGAAGACGACCTCTTCCAACCCGACGGCCTCCTCCGCCAACCCTTTTACGTCAACCGAACCAGCGATATTCTCACCGCAGTGGCAGACAAATACTCCAACTCTTGGCTTTGACGCCATATAAACCTCCCGACCCTACTCGGAAATCAGTCTCTCGCCGTATTCGAACCCCCTGTCCAGGGCAGTTTTGTTAAGGTCCTCCGTGCCATCAGGCACAGAATCAAGTACCGATTCCTCCATCTGAGACTTCTCTACAATGGAGGTTATCGCGCAAAGTGCCCCGAGCATGACTACGTTAGCGACTATCTTATGCCCCACCTCTTCCGCAATGCCTGTAGCAGGAATTTTGTACTGACTTACGTCGTCGGGAGGAGCCTGTTCGTCGACCAGGTCCTTTTCCAAAAGCATGACTCCCCCTTCCTCGACATCATCGCTGTACTTTTCGTAGGCCTCCTGAGACATCAGGATGAGCACTTGTGGAACGGTAATCTGAGGATAATCTATCTTGCCGTCTTCGATAACTACGTCAGCGCTACAGGCTCCACCTCTAGCCTCCGGGCCATATGATTGAATCAGCACGGCGTCCTTGTCCGCAAATATGGACGCGGCTTTGCCGGTGATGTTTCCGGCTGAGATGATACCCTGCCCCCCAAACCCACCAAACCTTATTTCCTTCCTCACTCTTCACCACCCACTATGGAATTAAGTTGAAGCTTTAACCTTATTTGTTTGATATTAGCAACCAACTTTTTTTTCTTCCATGATTCATATCAACCCTAAATATGATCAGCCTCAACTGTCGCCAGGAGAGAAGGGAGGGGCTAAATTCTAGTTGCAATTGAAACCAGAAGGGTTTTACCATCTGTATAGTTTATCAGAGAGCCTGTATTTCTTGTTCCTCCGAGGCGTTGATTAGCTATGAAAGCATTAGCCTGGGCCCTTGTAGGCGCAGTCTCCCTCCTGTTGATCGGGGCGGTAGGGCTCGAAGTTACAGAGAGAATTGTGTTTCCCGTCTGGGAACCGAATTTCTTCACAGAATCACCCGGTCAGGCCGGAGAGTTCCCCTTCTTCGAGAAGAGGACAGACCTGGAGAAAGAAATCGATGGTGAGAAGTATGGGGTGAATATCTTCGTACCAGAAGGGACTGCGAGAGAGGTCCCTGCGTTCTTCTGGGTTAACGGTTCTAATGTACAGACATACTACCATCAAAGCCTTCACGAGACGATGGCCAGCTGGGGATACCTCGTCGTAGTACCGGACACCCCACCATTTAGCTTCACTGACCTAGATTATCATAAAGTAATATTGGAGGTAACCTCCGAAGCCCTCTCGACGGCAAAACGCGGGGGGTTCGGGGTAAATGTTGACGAGGACAGAATTGCAGCCGGGGGCTATAGCGTCGGAGCGTCCCTTGCCGCCTTCACCGCGGCAGAAAATCCCGAGGTGTCCACCCTTGTCTTCTGGGCACCTTCTGGGGCTCCGTACTGGCTGGGGGTAAACGGGGACGAGCTCTACTCTCGCGTCACCGGTTCGGCGCTTTACGTCTTGGGCGAGTTTGACGACAGTGCCCCGCCTGAAGGCGGCTATCCAGCAACGATGATGAAATTGACCCCGGGATTAAACTCGGAGGTCTTTGTGGTAGAGGGCGGTAATCACCATAACTTTCAACAACCGACCGGAGGCGAGGGATTTGCCCGCTCCTCGGAGATACCTCGATTTGAACAACAGAGAATTGCAATCAACAAAACGCGGAGGTGGCTGGGCGAAAAACTCCAGTAAACGGGGCCATTTAACACACACCGACTCAGGCAGTACCGTATGGCCTCAGATGTTCCCGGAAGAAGTCCAGCACTTTTGTTCTGTACTCTTTGGGGTGCACATCAAAAGTTTGGACGTGTTCTACCCCCTCCGGGGTCCAGATACGTTTTCGCCTCTTCTTTGCCCCGTACATAACCCTGGAGTTTTCCGGCAGGATAACTTCGTCATCCCGGCCATGAATGAAGAAGGCGGCAAAGTCTCCTTCGTTTACGTGGTCCATGACTTTTGTCTTGCCGTTGACGTCCACGCCCAGGCTGATCCTGGCCACGAAAGCGTAAAGAGGAAACACGGCCTGAAATAATGGGCTTTCTTGATAGTCTCCGTAACTCATAGCTGCCATCTTTATCGAGGCAAACCCGCTATCGGCGACAACGGCTTCTATGTCCCGTCCGTCCGCGGCCGCGAGCAGAGACGCGGTTGCCCCCGCTGACCTGCCGAGGAGCCCGAACCTTTCCATTCCGTATTCTTCTTTTACGTAGTCTATCCCGTGAAGGATATCCCTACTTTCGAAATAACTAAACCCCCACCGCTCGCCCTCGCTTTCGCCTCTGCCCCTGGCGTCAAAGAGGAAGACGTTGTAGCCACCCCCGTATAGAAAGGGTGCGTACTTAAGGACGTTCCATTTTGTCGAGCCCTTGCCCGGGGCCAGGATGATACAATTCTTTGATTGGGCGTTGGGAATGAACCATCCAGCTATCTCCTTGTCAGAGTCGGTTTTGTAGGTGACCACGTCGTAGGACAGCCCGTATTTCGCCGGTGTCTCCCTTTTTACCTCCCCTCGGGGCGTCCCGTAGATCTCTTTGTCTACCTGAACCTTGACGTTGTAGACGACCACTCCCCCCGCGACGAAAAGTCCAAGGAGCAGGACGGCCACCACTCCCGTATAAAGCCGGGGCGATCTTTTCTTACGGGAGAAAAATCTCATCGCTGTCCTCACCGGGCTCTCCGTAGTTACGAGAGGGGGTTCTTGCCGTCACCGAGATCCGGCTT
>JAGXLQ010000135.1 GCA_018334595.1 Candidatus Bipolaricaulota bacterium
CCCACTCCGCGTCGAGAGGTACGAGCTCAGGGAGGACTCAAGCGGGGCGGGTGAGTTCCGCGGCGGCCTCGGGTTGAGGAGGGAGATTCGCGTCCTGGAAGACGGCACGGAGTTCTCTCTTTTGTCCGACCGGAGGAGACACAGCCCGGAGGGCCTGCACGGGGGAAAGCCGGGTAGCCCCGGAGAGGACAGGTTGATAAGGAGTGGAGAGGAGCAGGAGATACCCGGTAAGGTGACGCTGGAGTTACGTGAGGGCGACGTAATTAGCATAAGAACTCCCGGCGGCGGCGGGTACGGAAAGCCAGCCGACAGAAGGAGGGAAAGGATAGACGCTGACGTTACAGAAGGGAGGGTAAGTCGGCAGAGGGCGGAGGAAGATTACCCTCAGTACGGGGACCCAAAGGAGAAGAGGTCTGGTTAAAGAGAAACTACCAAGGAGCAGACTTTAAGCCCCTTACAAGGATAGGTCTGCCCGAAGGTGCAGGAGCATTGTCGGGCGGTTCATTTTTTTACTACGGGCGCCTACGTTATCCCCGCTTTATCTGCAGGTAAACCTGCTTTGCCGCGGCCTCCTCGGCCTCCTTCTTGCTCCTTCCCCGCCCAATACCCCTGTGCTGATTGAGAGAGGCTTCTACTTTGAACCTGCGGTTATGGGCCTTTCCCGTCTCTTCCAGGACGGTATAGGTGGGCCTTTTTTCGTACTGTTTCTGGGCCTCGATCTGAAGCGCCGACTTGTAACTCAGGACGCTCTGCTGATCTAATAGGTTGTCGACCTCGTCCCTTAGCATGTTGACGACGAACTTTGCCGCCTCCCTGTACCCCTTGTTCAGGAAGATAACGCCGACGAGTGATTCGAACACGTCGCAGAGAATGGAGTCCTTGTTCCTCCCTCCGCTCTCCTTTTCTCCCTTTCCCAGGTAGAGGTACTCGCCGAGGTGCAGGTCGGCTGCCCTGTCCGACAGAACCGGCTTGCTAACGGCAACCGCTTTGATTTTGGACAGCTCCCCCTCGTTCTCGCCGGGAAACTCCTCAAACAGGTATTCCCGGATGGCCAGCTCTACCACCGCGTCGCCGAGGAATTCCAGCCTCTCGTAGGACCGCAAATTTTTGTCGGACTCATTGACGAAGGAGGTGTGGTAAAATGCCCTCTTAAGTTCTTCTGCGGGTACGTCGACATCAATTTTCTTCGATAAGGCGTTTAAGTCTTTTGTCATGTACAATTAACCCTGAGTTTATCCATTGCTGATGCGTGTGATTTACTCGCGAACCGATAACCTCTGAACCGTAAGACGGGGCCACGTCGAAAGTATCCGCTCAAATAAGTTATCCCATTTCAGGCCTGACTTATGGCCAACCCATCTCCTGCAACTGCCTCCTGCAACTGCCGGGCTCAAGACTATTATAACTTTGCCTCGCAAATTCAATCAAGTAGATCCGGCCGTACGTCCCCGAGAGGTCGAAATATTGAATTAGAGAGTGGATCAGGTATAATGAACGAAACTAGGGTGGTTATTTGATGCCGAGAAAGAGATACGCAGAGCAGCTCGAAGATTTACGAAGAAACGTACTTAAGATGGGAGACCTGGTCCTGGGTCGGCTAAAAGATGCGATGACGGCCATGATCGAAGCTGACGTGGACAGGGCTGACGAGATCGGGGCCGGCGACGACAGGATCGATGACATGTACGTAAGCATCGAGGGCGACTGTGCCAATCTCCTCGCCCTCCAGCAACCGGTGGCCGTCGACCTCCGGCTTATCACCGCCTCCTACAAGATAATCACGGACCTGGAACGTATCGGCGACAAGGTAGTCAACCTGACCGATTACACGCAGGAGTTCGACGCTGAGTTTCTGCTGGATAAGAACGAGATCGTGGAGATGAGTGACTTTGCCGGGGGCATGATAGACGACGCCCTGACCTACTATGACCTGCAGGACCTCGAGAACGCCCGGTCGTTAATAAAGAGGGACGAAGAGATGGACAGGATGTGCGAAGAAAACACCAACAAGATCCTGCATCACCTGATAAAAAAGGAGAGCACGTCTCTTTCCACCGAAGAGGCGACCACTCTGGGAGGCCAGGTTCTGCTGGAGTTGTTAACCATCAGGGACCTGGAGCGGGTTGCTGACCACGCGACCAACATTGCCGCGAGAACAATTTATCTTATTACCTCGGAAAGGGACATGATATAGGGTTGATGGGGAAACCGAGACCTAGCAAGGTCGGTAAAGGTAAGCATGCGTCAGTGCCTACACGCCCTGCGAAAGTAGTTGGAGGCCCCCGTGACTTAAGATGGGTCCGGCCAAGTATTCCTTAGCAGTCCTCCTCTTTTGGCTTCATTCCCTCGGAGGGACCGTAGAAGTTTAACTCCACCCGAGATACACCTTCGGGGCCACAGGCGATGAGGTCCGTTAACTTCTTCTTTAAGTCTGCCTGTTCTAGGTCGTAGACCTCACCGGTATCTTCACAGATGTAATGAGGATGAACCTTGGGAGACAGGTCGTACCTCGTCTCCGAACCCTCCTGTATGGGGATCAGTTCCCCGATCGCTTCCAGTAGTTCCAGAGCCCCGTAGACAGTGGATGGACTTATCATCGGGTACTGCTTCTCTATTTCCCCCTGGATCTCGCCCGCTGTCGGATGGTCAAGCTCGATGAGTGCTCTGATAACCTCTACCCTCTGCGGCGTAACTTTATATCCTTCTTCCTTTAACTTGTTTCTGTAATACTCGATGGGACGATGTTTCATGTTTTTCCCTCTCTACTTAAGTTAATATTTTTTGACATGTCAAAAAGATAAATAACGGCCTGGCCTGCCTAGGACGGCCAGGCCGTCAATTATAGGAAATTATTCTTCCAATTTCCTGTGACAAAGCCACCAGTCGTAACATTCGTAATTTTCCATGTTCTCTTCGGCCTGCTCCTCCGTGCTGGCGGGTTCGACGATGACGTCGTCTCCGAGGAGCTCGTTGTTTGGCCAATCGGCCGGAATCGCGACGTGTCCCTGTCCACCCGCGGCGCTGGAGTCCGAGGTCTGCGCGGCCTTGACGATCCGCAGGATCTCGTCCATGTTTCTTCCCAGCTCCTGGGGGTAGTAGAGGATGGTCCTGATAATTCCCTTGTCGTCGACGACGAATACGGCGCGGACGGTGTTCGAGCCCTTTCCCGGGTGAATCATGCCCAGCTCCTTGGCGACGATTCCCGTGTTGTCCGCGATAACCGGGAAGGGAATCTCCGTATCCAGTTCTTCTTCAATCCATTCCACCCACTTCAGGTGTGAGAACACCTGGTCGATTGAGAGGCCGATCAACTCCGTGTTCATCTCCTGAAACTGGTCGTACCTGTTGGCGAACGAGACGAACTCTGTCGTACAGACCGGCGTGAAGTCGCCTGGATGGCTAAACAGGACGAACCATTTTCCTTCGTAGTCGCCGGGGACGTTGATCGTGCCGTGAGTTGTGTTTACCTCCATCTCCGGAAATTTATCTCCAATAAGCGGAAATCCGTTACTTTCTTCTTGTGTTTTCTCTTTAGACATAATTAGTTCCACCTCATAATCGGTTTTACTTAATAATACAAAAAAATTAAGTGATTTCAAGGGACGGTTGAATATGAAAACCCCCACTCCATTTTGTAAAATATAACTGAATTAACCGGTAACAGGTCTAATGGAAGTTCAGTTGAAGAGGTAAAATAGAGACAAGGAGGTTAGCATGGGGATTGTAACTTACCCGGACGAGGCCCTTCGGGGAAGGTCAAGTCCTGTTGAGAATATTGATAAAGAAGTCGTCTCTCTGGCCGACGGGATGACCGAAGCGCTGTTTCGCGCCGAGGGAATTGGGCTGGCAGCGCCCCAGGTGGGCGTGCTAAAGAGGCTCATCGTGGTGAACGTTGAGGATGACTTTCACATTGTAGTTAACCCGGAGATCGTTCAGACGAACGAGGAGAAGGAGTCAGCCGCTGAAGGTTGTCTGTCCATTCCCGGGCCGGAAGCGGACGTAGAGCGCCCTACCAGGGTAGAGGTGAGGGGTTACGATCTCGATGGAAACGAGGTCAAGCTCACCCGGGAGGGCCTGGCTGCACGGGTATTTCTCCACGAGGTGGACCACCTCAACGGGACTCTCTTTATTGACCACCTGTCGGAGACGGCCCGGTCCGCTACGTTGAAGGAATACCGCAACGCCCGGAAGGAAGAAAATACGGGCGCGGCGGCCTGAAGAATTGCAAGGAGGTGAAGGCACTGGGAGAGATAGCTGATAAATACGAAGAGATCAAGGATTCGGTTCCCGATCACGTCGAGTTCGTCCCGGCGACTAAGGGCAGGAGCGCCGACGAGGTCAGGGAAGTGGTGGACGCCGGTG
>JAGXLQ010000136.1 GCA_018334595.1 Candidatus Bipolaricaulota bacterium
GGGAGGAAGAGTCATCACCATCAAATTGGTTGCATCGTCGGACGTAGTGGCGACCAGGGCATCTGCTCTGTCCGCACCGGCCTCTAACAGCAGGTCTTGGGAGGCGGCGTCCGCGGTATATATGTCTAAATCGAACTGTCGAGAGACATTTTCTGCCTTTTCCCTATCCTTTTCTATGACCACTAAATCGTTAGCTTCTTTGCTGGCTACATCAATTAAACTCCTCCCGATTTCACCTACCCCCACTATTATCATATACATTGTTTTTCTCCTCAGTTATTATATTTGGACTCAACCAGTAAGTGCAACTTTGTTTAGAAGAAAAAGGCAAACTGCGGTAGTCTATCGTACTTGTTTCACAATATTAATCAAAGGAGCACGATAAGAATGAGCTACATGCAGCTAATCTGTGAACAACGATACACCATTTACGTACTAAAGCAAAGGGGGGTAACACAGACCGAAATAGGGTTCGGCAACATAAATTGTGTCCGCTCCCCCACCCAGGGGGAGCTGCAGGTATATCCCCTTTGCTCTATGTCTGATTCTCGTGTTGTTTTTCTTCCTTCGGGCCATAACGATCCGCAACCTTTTCCTGTGATTTCGGCTTTGCCTTCTTAAAGTCTCTCATGCGTCTTCTCTTCCAGTTATTGTTTCCTTCTTTGATTCTGAGGTAAAGGAGGAATCGAATCTGGACCGTCCAGCCAACTGCTTGACCTCTTCTCGATGGATACATACGTTTCCTTCGACGATACCCCCCTCCTCTCCAATCAGGGAAAAAGGGAGGAAACTCCCTGGTCCAGTGCTCCCGTTCTCTTTCAAGTTCGCTTGAACAAGCCCGACGAACTTTTCCAACTTCAACTCCAATTGACCTACCTCGTCGATGATTAGCAGCATCCCTCCGGTGAGCCCTTGTTTATTGCTATTTCCCCTATGGAGTTCAACTGGTCCAGACACACTAAATACTTGCTCACAGAGGGCCCGGAGGTTCCTTCATTTGAGAAAGTAGTCCCTTTTTTGACCAGCTAAGTCCTTCAAGCGGAAGCTAACCCTGTGACCTCCCCCCATATCTCTTCAGTAATCAAGCCGGCGACCTCGTCTCCAAAGCCCTCCGCAACCCGTTCGTCCAGTTACCGTTATTCGTCTACTCATGTTGGTATCGTTAAGAGTTTACTTCGCAGGGGTATTTTGGACAAATATTAAATCACTTCGTGAATTAGAAAACGAGACGGATTGGACGCCATTTTATTTAAATTCTTCAATCCATCATAGAGCATTACCGTGAGTTATCCAATCAACGGTCCATTCTATCAAACTTGTCCAACAAGATAAAACCCTTAAGGGTTGGATGCAAGGTCACGAAGAAAGGGTTGCGGAGATCTCACGTGAAGTTGGAGTTCGAATGGGATTGGACAAAGATGAGCAACTTGGACTTTACCTGGGCGGCCTACTTCACGACATAGGAAAAGTTGCTATTCCGGAGACGATATTAACAAAACCAGGTGATCTCGACGAGATAGAGTGGGAGATGATTAAGACCCATCCCGTCGTCGGATATAATAAAATATTGAAAGATGCCGACTTCCCCTGGCCGGTCGCGGAGATGACCCTCCATCACCACGAGAGGCTGGACGGGTCCGGATACCCGGATGGACTGGTGGGAGACGAGCTCTCCCTTGAAGTCCGAATGCTTGGGTCCGTAGACGTAGTGGAAGCGATGAGCACGAGGAGGCCGTACAGAAAACCGAAGATAAAGCAAGAAGTCCTGGATGAGATAGGCAAAAGGAAGGGCACAAGGTACGACCCGGAGGTCGTCGAGGTCCTTGTCGAGATAATCGAGACAGCGAAAGTGGAATTCGACAAGGGCGCAATGGACTAACAGTAGAAAGGGGAACTTGTCCCGTCTACCACTCGGCTAGCGATCCGTCCTCGCTTCTCCAAACTGGGTTTTTCCATTCCCGTCCCATACCTTCTACCTCCGCCAGGGCTGACTCATCTAACTCTATACCGAGTCCCGGCCCCTCGGGAAGGGATAGATACCCGTTCTCCCCCGTCAACACTTCTGCATTGACTACGTAGTCGGTCAGCGTAAATCCCTCGTTATAGTGGAGACCAAGGCTTTGTTCCTGAATAAGTGCGTTATGCGACACGGCGTCCACCTGCAAACATGCTGCAAGGGCCACTGGACCAAGTGGGCAGTGGAATGCCATATCTACGTCGTAGGCGTCCGCCATAGAGGCGATCTTTACGCACTCGGTTATTCCGCCGGCGTGTGACAGATCTGGTTGTAATATATCGACAGCACGTTCTTCGAGATAGGGTCGGAAGTCCAAGCGTGTATAAAGTCTTTCACCAAGGGCGATGGGTGTCTGTATTTTCGACTTTAATTCTCCCAGCTCGCGTGGGTGAGAATTGATGATTGGTTCTTCAATAAACATGGGCTGGTATTCTTCGAGTTTTTCCGCGATCCTTACGAACATCGACTTGCTCACCCTTCCATGGAAGTCTATCGCCAGGTCGACGTCGGGACCAACCGCCTCTCGTACTTCTCTAAACCTGCGGGCAATCTCTCTGACCTTAAGCGGGGTTTCTATCCGCTCCATCTTTCCCGCAACGTTCATCTTTAAGGACTTAAAGCCCTCGCTAACCCTGTTTATTGCTCCCTGAACGACCTGGTCCGGAGTATCACCGCCTATCCAGGAATAGATCTTGATCTTGTCCCTGACCGGACCACCGAGGAGGTTGTATACGGGAACGCCATAGCGTTTGCCTTTTATGTCCCATAGGGCCTGGTCTATGCCCGATAAGGCGCTCATTAAAATCGGTCCGCCTCGGTAAAATCCTCCCCGGTAGAGAAGTTCCCAGATGTCCTGTATTCTCTCTGGATTTTTCCCCAGCACGTAACCTTCCATCAATTCTTCTACTGCTCCCGCGGTGGTCTTTGTTCTACCTTCGAGGATAGGCTCTCCCCACCCGATTAAACCTTCAGCGGTTTCAATCTTCAAAAGCAGCCACCTGGGCGGTATGGAGTAGAGGTCATATTTTTCTACTGAATCCATTGCTCCTCCGAATTTCTTACGGTTTGCGATCTCCGGTAAATGAGGGTCAACCAAGAAAAATTCCCTGAAGGAAGACGGGCCGGAGATTAGCCCCGGCCCGTTTGTTATTCGTTTACCTGATTCCTTTTTCCGCAAGAGGTGCGATCACGTCTATGTTGCTAGGTCCGACGAGTCCGGAGCCCGTATCGATGTGCAATCCCGAGAAGTTGTATCTCGCAGTTAAATAGATCTGGAAAACGGGGAGAAACCCCTGCAGATAGGGCTGTTGGTCAAGCACGAGGTCGGTGTATCCGCTATTTATCGCACGAGCGGTAGCTGGCGACAGGTCAAACCCCGCGCCGTAAACCTCGTCCGGGTCCAACCCGGCAGACTTGAAGTATTCTTCCTGCGTTGCGGTAAGTCCACCATGGTCGGTTACAACCATGTCGATTTCCGGGTGGCTCTGCATGTATCCCGTGAAGACTGGTATTCCATTCGAAGCGTCCTTGTCAACCTCGGAGGAAATCTCCATATGGTCAACCTCCAAGCCAGCCTCCTCCAGGGCATCGATGACTCCCCTTGTCCTCTGTCCCCTGACGGGTTCAGACTTAAGCCCCCACACCATAGCGCTGTCGCCTTCGCCAAGCCCCGAACGTTCAGCTGCAGCCTTACCCAGCGTGTAACCTGATGAGTACTGTTCCTGGCCGACGTAACCAAAACCTTTTGCCTTGTACTTCTCCTCCACCTCGCCTAGAGCCACGTTCTGGGTGGTAACGATTATTCCCCTGTCAATAGCCTCTTCGACAAAGGGCTCAATCGCTCCCCAGCCGATAACGGCTATTCCGTCGGGGTTCATGGCCATGGATTCCTGGAAAATTTTTACGTCGTTCTGTGGGTTCCAGTTACCGTAAAATATTCTTAAATTTACCCTATCCCCAAGTATTTCCGCAGCATCTCTTGCCCCTTTTGCCTTGATGGACGCAAAGGAACCACCGGCTGGACCACCGGGCATGTAAACTATCTGAACCTTGTCTTCCTTTACCTTATCATCAGCGGCAAAACCCGGCGCTGCCACCATCCCCACTAAAAATAATACTGTTAAAAAGATCGTGACGTGAGTAAGTAACGATTTTTTCATTTTTTCACCTCGTAGTAATAAAAAGTTTTCAATCAATCCGAATTTATTAGGGCTTAATTCCCTATTCTATTCCCCGTAATCACCTCCAGGTTACCTCAATTTATGACTGTGCTTCGGGCTATCTCTACAGATTTGCCCACTCAATTGATTACACGCCATTTATACTTATCGGATAACGCCC
>JAGXLQ010000137.1 GCA_018334595.1 Candidatus Bipolaricaulota bacterium
TAACGGAAAAGTCCTCGTAAATGTCCCCTAGGGCGTCGATCATTCCTACAGTCCTTCCTTCTGGTGCTTCAAACCAGACGTTCGGATATCCGAGTTCATACCACTGTTTTAACGCAACGATATCGTCCTTGGCATAGGCAGCGTTCATGACTACTTCGGGATCGTTGCTGAAGGCTTTTCGCAGTTCCGTTCGATAGGAAGACTTGTTTTTCAGGATAGATACTTCGTGAAGAATTTCGCCCCCAGCCTTCGAGAATGCATCGGAGAAGGCGTTGGAGAGACCAAGTCCATAGGGGTTGTCCACGACAAAAGTTGAGGCAGTTTCGAACCCCTGATCCAATGCCCACATCGCCATAGCTCCGCCGCAGTAAATGTCTGGTGGCGCGGTCCGCGAGACGAAACCGTTGTCATCCAGATAGGTAATCCTGGGTGAAGTAGACCCAGTAGCGATTTGCACGGTCTTGTTTGGTATAGTTACCTCGGAAATTGCAATGGAAACACCGCTGGAACAAGCACCGATAATTGCAGGTACGCCCGAGACCCCGATCAGCTTGTGGGCTGCTGAAGCCCCTGCAGCGGGCTTGGTTTGTGAGTCCTGCCTGACGAGCATAACCTCCTTGCCCAGGGGTCCTCCAGCATCATTTATGTCCTTGACCGCCATGTCAATTGCGTTTTGCTGGCTAACTCCCATTGCTGCTAAACTTCCGGTAAGGGGCTCAATTGAACCGAGTTTGATATACTTGTCTTCAGCCCGTGCCGGCCCCCAACTTAAGGCCAGAGTAAAGACCAAGACCAACGTAAGAATTACCCCGATTGTAGAAATCTTTCGCATGCTCATTTTGACCTCCTTTTTCTTCAATTGTATCCTGGTTTAGAAACGACAGGTTGCTATCGATATCACCTCCGTTTATCGAGTAAATCTTTAAATATCATATAATATATAAATCAATGTATATTGCTGTATAATACATAATTATGATAAGTAGACGTAAATGGCTTTGCAAGAAAAAAGAGGGGTATGTTTATCCAAGGGGTGTGCTAGAAATACCTATGAACGGCAAAGACGGTTTTGTGCAGGTTCGCCGCCGCGGCTCGTGTGAAAAAATAATTAACGTGACACTTCCGGAGAATTGGATTATAGTTACCCAGGTTCACTTTTGATCCGACTGGTGCATGTTTTCTAGGAGGCGTTTCGTATGGGGGTTGTCGTAATTCAGTATGGTTTCGGGGAGATCGGCAGGGAAATTGCTGGACTTATCCTGGGAAGGCGGGAATTCGAACTTTCCGAGGTCGTCGACACAGATGAAGACACCGTTGGGATGAGAATCTCTGACATATTGAATGTTGGTACGGAAAGCAAGTTGAGGGTTACCAGGGACCTGTCGGGGATTAAGCAGGAAGGGCCTCTACTAGCGTTTCAGTCTACGGGGTCGCGCCTACAAAAGATCTTTCCTCAGCTAAAGGAGTTAATCGAAGCCGGTGCAAACGTAGTCTCTACCGCCGAAGAACTTGCCTATCCCTATTTACGGAATAGGGGGGTAGCGGACAAGATAGACGGACTGGCCAAGAAGAACGGGGTAACCGTCCTCGGCACGGGAATAAATCCGGGCTTTATCATGGACCTCTTGCCGTTGATCATTGCCGGCGTATCCCGGCACCTTGAGTCGATAGAGGTGCTCCGGGTCCAGGATGGAGCATGCCGGAGAAGGTCACTTCAGGAGAAAATCGGTGTTGGACTTTCCCCGGATTTGTTCGACGAAAAAATCAGAGGGAGCGGGGGACATGTGGGGCTAAGTGAATCCCTGGCCCTAATTGCCAGTGGCCTAGGCTGGCGTGTTGAGGCAATCCAAGAAACGGTGGAACCCGTAATTGCGGAGGAAAGGGTAACGAGTGAATACTTTGAAGTTCAACCGGGTGAAGTCGCGGGGGTAGATCAGGTTGTGCGGGGCTTCGCCGGTGATGAAGAGAAGATCACGCTTATCTTGAGGATATACCTCGGTGCGGAAAAACCGGTTGACAGGATATCCATTACAGGGGTTCCTGATCTGCAGCTGGAAATACCGGGGGGCATTCATGGGGATATTGCCACCCCCGCGGTGGCGGTAAACTCTGCAAGGACCGTTTTGGAAGCAGACCCTGGTCTGATTACCCCGCTGGACATGTCTCCGTTTCTCGGAAACTTTGGGAGTTAGGTACGGGAAAAGAGCTCTAGCTTAACTCCTCGGCGATCAAATCGGCCAGATTGTCCGCCACGGTTGAAGCTTTATCTTCTGAATCTGCTTCTACCATGACCCTAATCAAATCTTGAGTACCCGACGGCCTGACAAGTATCCTTCCGCTATCTCCTAACCGGGATTCCCATTCGTTGATCTTCTCCTGGAGGTAACCGTCCCTGGAAAACTTTTCCTTGTCCTCCGTCGCGACGTTTCTTAGGACCTGAGGGTAACGTTTCATCTGACTGCTGAGTTCGGAGAGACAGGCACCGGTTTCCTGCATGACCCGGAGCACCTTAAGTGCCGTAACAAGCCCGTCACCAGTCGTGTTTACCTCCGAAAAGATGATGTGTCCTGACTGTTCTCCTCCCACGATCGCGTTGTTGGTTTCCATCTCCTTCGCCACGTGCTTGTCGCCAACCTGGGTACGAAGAAGGTTAATTCCATAGGCCCCGAGCGCCTGCTCCAATCCCATGTTGCTCATGACCGTGGAGACGACTATTGGGGGGTTGAGCCTGTCTTGGTCCTGAAGCCAACTGGCAGTAATATAGAGTATTCTGTCCCCGTCTACAGTCCTACCATATTCGTCCACGAGGAGGACCCTGTCTCCGTCCCCGTCAAACGCGACCCCGACATCTAAATCCCGTTCGGTAACGAGGTCTCTCAAGCGACCGAGCGAGGTAGAGCCGCAGCTCTCGTTGATGTTTTTCCCGTCCGGGTCCACGCCGATAGAGGTGACCTCAGCTCCAAGTTCGGAAAAGAACTTCGGCGCAACCTCGTATGTGGCACCGTGAGCGCAGTCGAGTCCAATTTGGGTTCCGTCGAGTCCCGGTGGCCCTCCGTTGAAGCGGTTTTTCAGTACACCTAAGTAGGCCTTGCCGGCGTCAGAGACCTCGTCGATATCTCCGATGTCCTTCCAGGACACAGACTCCAACTGGTCTGTGTTATGTACTCCTTCCTCGATGAGGTGTTCGCTCGACGGTGAAAACTTAAACCCGCTTGAGTTGAAAAATTTTATTCCGTTGTCCTCAGCGTAATTGTGAGACGCCGAAATGATAACGCCAACTTTTGCGGAGAACTCCTCCATCAAAATTGGAATTGCCGGAGTGGGGATAACGCCAGCGAAAAGAGCGTTCCTTCCTACGGAAGATATGCCCGAAGCCAAGCTGTAAGCAAGCATTGATCCAGAGTTTCGCGTGTCCACCCCGATGAGAACTGTGTCGCCGATTTCTGTAAAGTACTGAAGTGTCTGACCCAGCTTAATTGTCAGCTCGGGGTCAAGCACCTCGTTTGCCACGCCCCTGATCCCATCCGTTCCAAATAACGGCAAAATTACCTCCTTTACGGCAGGCTAATCTTCTCTTCTGTTTACGACTTCTCTCTCCTGTCTGAGCTTGATAAATCTGTTTGGGGGGTAGTAACCATGTAGCGAGAGATTTGAGCTGGCGAGTGTGTTTTTCCCTATCAGGGTGCCGGGGTTGATGACCGTGTTACAGCCAATTTCCGCCCTGTCGCCGAGTAGGCATCCGAACTTTCTCATTCCCGTATCTAGGTCCTCGTTCTTAAGGTGGACGATTACCGATTCTCGGTTTACCTTCAAGTTGGATATTTTCACTCCCGCGCCGAGGTGGCCCTTCCAGCCGATAACCGAGTCTCCAACGTACGAAAAATGCGGTATCTCGGCCTCGTCGTGGATGATGGAGTTTTTAACCTCGGTACTGTTGCCAATTGTCACGTTGTTACCGATTAAAGAATTTTTTCTGATATAGGCTCCGCTCCGGACAATGCAGTTCTCTCCAATTATCGCGGGCCCCTTTACGTTTGCCCCCGGTTCTACTACGGTACCCGGTCCTATATAGACCTTGTTGCCGACGTTTGCCAGCGACGATACCTCCCCCCGTAGCTCTGCCCCCATCCTCTTTGTGATCAATTCCTCAATTCCGCAGACGGCCTCCCAGGGATATTGTATCCCCTCGTAAAGATCTCTGTAGTCAGTCCTGTCTAAGTCAAAAAAAGTCTCTAAATCTGGAACGCTCATTGACACCAACCCGGACCCTTAGATCAACTTCATCTGAGTGGCTTTCTTCGATTCAAAATAACGATATCACCTGGCGGGCCTGACTGCAAATACCTTAGG
>JAGXLQ010000138.1 GCA_018334595.1 Candidatus Bipolaricaulota bacterium
ACTGAACGAGTTTGGGTCCCTGGACACCATCCTGGAAGAGGTCGAGGAAATCGACTCAACCCGGGTTAGAAACACCATCAAGGAACACGTCGAGTCGATCGAGCGGGGCCGGAGCCTCGTTTCCCTGCGAGACGAGATTGACCTGCCGGTGGAATTCGACGACCTGGAGATGGGAAACCCAGATATCGCAAAGCTCCACGACGCGTTTAACAGGCTGGAAATAGCTTCCTTTAGCGACGGCCTTTCCCCGGATACCTCCGACCCCGACGACGAATGGGAGGTCATAAAGACCGAGGGGGCCCTCGAGGAGCTGATCGACGGACTGAAGGAAGAAGATGAGTTCGCTCTCGACCTGGAAACGGACGGCCTTAACCCAATTGACGCCAACCCCCTGGGGATCTCCATATCTCCCCGCCCGGCTTACGGAGTTTACATACCGGTGGGAGACGACGAATTCCCGGACCTCACGAGAGAGGTCGTCAGAAAGAAGCTAAAGCCCCTCCTGGAAGACGGTGAGATCGGAAAGATGGGCCAGAACCTGAAGTTCGACAGCCTGGTGTTGAAGGGGGTTGGCATCGACCTGCGAGGGATCACGTTCGATTCGATGATAGCGTCCTACCTGTTAAAACCGACCAAGCGGCGCCACAACCTCAAGGAGATCGTCGGCACCTTTCTGGGCAAGGAGGTAAAGGAGTACAAGGACCTCTTTGACGAGGGGGAGATAGAGGACTTCGCCAGGTTACCTTTAGAGGAAGCCGCGCCCTACGCCGTCGGTGATTCAACCATTATCTGGGAGCTCAAACCCCTTCTCACCGAGAAGCTGGAGAAACGGGACCAGGTCGACCTGTTTGCCGAAATAGAGGTCCCCCTTATCCGTGTACTCAGGGACATGGAGTTCAACGGCATAAAACTTGAAAGAGATAGGCTAGAAGGGGGGAAGAGGAAGCTGGAAGATAGGTTGGCTTCTCTTCAGGAAAGGATAAACGAGCTCGCGGAAGAGGAGTTAAACCCCAACTCCCCCAAGCAGGTTAGAGAGATATTGTTCGACAAGCTGGACCTCCCCGTCATCGAAAAGACGAAGACGGGACCGTCGACGAATGCCCATGTGTTAAACAAGCTCTCCGAGGAGCATCCCCTCCCCGAGAAGATTAGCGAATATCGGGAGCTAAGCAAACTGCTCAACACCTACGTGGACGCCCTCCCCGAGAAGATAAACGAGAGGACGGGGAGGATACACACCTCGTTCAACCAGACGGCGACCGCGACCGGAAGGCTTTCCTCATCCGACCCCAACCTGCAGAACATTCCCAAGGGATCTCAGCTCGGGGGAGAACTGAGGAGGGCTTTCGTCCCGAGCGACGGCCACAAGTTGGTTGGCGCCGACTATTCGCAAATAGAGTTGCGCATACTGGCTCACCTGTCCGGGGACGAAGAACTAATAACTACCTTCAGAGAGGGGGATGACCTGCATACGAAGACCGCGGCAAAGATCTTTGGCGTACACCCCGATTGGGTAGACGGGAAGATGAGGGACAGGGCAAAGCGGGTAAACTTCGGGATAGTGTACGGCATAACCGAGTACGGCCTTTCCCGGGACCTTGGGGTCTCACGGGAAAAGGCTAAAGCCTACATCGACCAATTCTTTAACCTCTACCCGGGGGCAAGAAGGTACCTCGACGAACTAATAGCCAGGGCGGAACGGGACCACTACGCGGAGACGATATTTCACAGAAGGCGATACCTGCCCAACATAAACAGCAACAACTGGAATAAGAGGAACTACGACCGCCGCAACGCCATCAACACCCCCATTCAGGGGAGCGCCGCAGACCTGATGAAGGTCGCCATGCTGGACGTAAACGAGGCGTTGGAGGAAGGAGATATCACCGGAAAGCTCCTCCTTCAGATCCACGACGAGTTGATCCTGGAGACGCCGGAGGCGGAGGTCCCGGAGACGACGGCTAAGGTAAAGGAGATAATGGAGGATAGCCTGGAATTCCGCGTCCCCATCAAGGTAGACGTTTCCTCGGGAGAGGACTGGAGCCAGCTCTAGAATGGGCCCGGCTTTGCAGGTAAGGTAAACGGGCCGAGCCGTTTACCTCCCGGTTGACGAAATTACGGTAACCTACCCATAAGATTCTCAATATTTAGGTAACGGTTCCATTCTCTCAGGAGGATTAATAAATTATTTGTATTATTTGTATTTTGATAATATTTACTGATCACCCCGCCCCATCCCCGACCACAGTACGTCTTCGGGTACCAAATTTTAAACCTGCCCGTGGAAGGTAACTACAGGATAAATCAATCTATAGTGCCCTCTGATAGGGGTATGTAAAAGTTAGTAGTCCGACAAAGATGATTTGTAAAGGGGGAGGCGAAACCTGTATTATTACTCATCGGGATATATAAAAATGAATGATAGAACAATATCTCTCTGGCAAAGAATCAAAAAAAACCTAAAAGAGGAGCTACCGGAGGCAAGTTTCGAGACTTGGGTGGGTAACCTTAAGCTCGCGGACCTGCAGGGTGGCAAAATTGAGTTAACCGCGCCGAGTGGCTTTATCAAGCGGGGCTTCGAGGAAAGGTATCTCGAGGCCACAAAAGAGCAGGTAAAGAACCTGTCCGGCCAGGAAAAAGACGTGGTCGTGACGGTGTCAGCGGACGCGGTCGAGGAGGACTCAAGCCTTAGAGATACGTTCTATCCTCCCCCAGTCAGCTCAAATGATCCCGCCAGGGAAGGATCGCGGGACGGGGAGTACAGGCGGGAACGCTCGGGCGGAGGTCAGATCGCCCTAAACAAGCAATACACGTTCGGTACCTTCGTAAACAGCAAAAGCAACCAGCTCGCCAGCGCAGCAAGCAAGGCGGTATCGGAGTCCCCCGCTAGGGCTTACAACCCCTTGTTTATCTACTCCAAGGTCGGGCTGGGTAAAACTCACCTGCTACACGCCATAGGTAACCACCTCTGTAATAATGGCTCCTCTGGAGACGTCGTATACACTACTTCGGAAAGGTTTGCGATCGAGATGATCCAAGCCATCAGGCAAAACAAGACGGAGGAATTTCGCAAGAGGTACAGGTCGGTAGGGGCCTTCCTCCTCGATGACGTGCAATTTTTGGAAAACAAAGAGGGTACTCAAGAAGAACTCTTTCACACCTTCAACGAACTCTACGGCAACGACAAACAGATCGCTCTGACCTCCGATCGTCCACCTCAAGAGCTTTCCGACCTCCAAGACAGGCTCGTATCCCGGTTCCGGTGGGGGCTGGTCGCCGACATACAACCGCCAAACTTTGAAACAAGGGTGGCGATACTGAGGAAAAAGGCTATGCAAAAAGGCCTGACCGTGGACGACCAGGTATTGGAATTGATCGCCTCCAGGATAACAACTAACGTCAGGGCGCTGGAAGGGGCACTGATCAAGGCGGTCGCCCACGCAAACCTCGCCGGGGGAAAGTTAACTATGGACGAGATCAAGCACTTCCTCCCCGACGAGTCAGTAGAGAAGAGGGAGTTAACCGTCGAGCTGATTAAGGAGGCCGTGGGGGAAAATTACGGGGTACCCCCAGAAGAATTGGAAGGCAAGAGCAGGAAAAAGGAAATAGCCAGGGCAAGGCATATAGCGGTCTACCTCTCCCGCGAGCTAACCGACAACTCCTTCCCGTCCCTGGGAAAGAAATTCGGCGGGAGGGACCACAGTACGGTGATGCACTCTCACAAGAAGATAAAGAACATGATCGAGGAGACTCCCCTATTTTACGAGGAGATCAAGGAACTTAAGGAGGAGTTAAGTACTAACGGGCATTGATCATCCTCTAAGGTTATGCCTCGTCCTTAATATCCCTAGTCCGCTTTAAGAGCCGGCACGATCACCGAACGTGCTTCAGGTACGATTTCAATCTCCGCCGGCGTTATCCCCTCGAGCTCTCCATCTATCATCTTAACCATCTTCTCCGGCGCATCGATCTTTATCCTGCTGGCTCTGAGGAATTCTATCTTGGGGTGATCGACGTGTTCACCCCTGTACACGCTCTGGAGGGCCAGGGTTAGTTCCATCCTTCCGACCTCCTTGATAATGGCAACGTCCAGCAGGCCGTCGGTCGGATCGGCGTGAGGAATCAAGTTGATCCCCCCTCCGGTATACCGGGAGTTCATGACGAAGACAGCCGTGCTCAGGCATTCCCGTTTCCTCCCGTCTATCTCCAACAGGAGTTCGTACGTCTCCAGGGAGGAGAGGGTCCGCAACACGCTAGCAAGATAGGCAAGCGAGCCCCTGAAGAATCCATTCCTCATGGTCACAAACGTCGCCACCACGTCCGAGG
>JAGXLQ010000139.1 GCA_018334595.1 Candidatus Bipolaricaulota bacterium
AGGAGCCGGCATGACGGACAGCTACTCGTTGAAAGCCGCTCAGGAGGTTATCTTCCCCGAACCAATAGAGTTCGACGGGGGCGAATAAATCCTCGACGGGTCCCTACTGGCCATTCAAAAGGCTCTCCACCTCTTCCCGTCGGGGCAAGGAGGAGATAGCCCCATAGTCAGTCGTGGTTAGGGCGGCCGTGGCGTTGGCGAAGTCAAGAGCGGGAGCAAGGAGATCCGTTTCTAACTCGGGAAAGCTGCGGAGATCGTCCAGAAGTTTGAAGAGAAGTCCCGCCATAAAGCCGTCCCCCGCACCGGTAGTGTCAACGACGTCTATGTCATATCCATCTGAACTGTATTCGGCCCCATGTAGCCTACAGTAGTATCCGTCTCCTCCCCGGGTGACGACAACGAGGTCCGGGCCCATCTTTTCAAGCTTAGTGACCCCGGATTTGAGGTCGTCATCATCCCCCAGCAGCCTTGCCTCCTCTTCGCTGAGCTTGAGCAGATCAACTTCCGAAAGGAGATCCTTGATCTCCTTCAGGACACTTTTTCTGTCAGGCCAGAGGGAAAAACGAACGTTTGGGTCCATGGATATCAGTGACCCCGACGACCTCCCCAGTTCGATAGCCCTGGATGTAGCTTCTCGGGAACTCTTGCCGGTTAAGGACAGGGAACCAAAGTGCAGGACTCTCCCCGAGGATATGTAACCTTCCTCTACCTCATTAACTTCCAGCAGTTCGTCCGCTCCGGGGTTTCTGTAAAAGACAAAGTCCCTATCCCCCTCGCTGGTCAAGGAGACGAAGGCGAGAGTAGTATTTGCCCTACGCGAGCGAAGGAGGTGATCCACATTTACGCCGTGGGCTCTAAACTCCCGCTCAATAAAATCACCGAAGCTGTCCAACCCCACCTTACCTACAAAACCTACTTCAACGCCAAAATTGGCTAATCCCACAGCCACATTGGCAGGTGCGCCGCCAAACCTTTTCTTGAACCCGGGGACGTCGGTCAGCTTGACCCCGGATTTAGTGGGAACGAAGTCGATTAACGCCTCACCCAGAGAAATAACGTCAGTCATTCTATCACGTTCTCGTTAATGTTTTACACCTATCCTTCAGCTTACAACAACCATGCCACCTAGAAGTGCAAGTCTATCGTCCAGGGCTCAACTCGCCCTGCTCACCCACACCAGGCGGATACGACACTAACTCGGCACTGGATGACGGTCAACAGCTATCTGGTTGATCCCGGTGTGGCCCCGCGGCCCTCAGCCACTTTGGCAAAGAACCTAATCAGTCTATGAGGAACAAACGACCAATTTCGATCCGTATAGTTTAACGGATTTTACACCTCAAGCAAAAGGTTTTGGGTTATGTCTCCGGCCGCCAGCCTTAACTGACCCGGACCCGGGACGTGGCAAGATCAGGCTGGGGTCTCTATAATTTAGTAATTTAGGAGTGGATAATTTCAAGTGAGAACGAAAATTATATCTTTTGATGCAGACGGAACGGTGGTAAACAACGACTTCGTCAACGAATTCTGGTTTAAAAAGTTGCCGGAACTATACGCCAACAAGGAAGGCATAGGCACTGGTGAGGCGAGAGAAATCCTCACCTCACACTACGATAGAATCGGTGATGAGGACTTAAGGTGGTACCAACCACGTTACTGGTTCGACAGGTTTGATCTGCCGGGGACCGCGGAAGAAGTTATTACGCAGATAAAGGAAAACCACGACCTGAGACTATACGATGACGCCGTAGAAGTCATCGAGGGGCTGAGCGGAGAATACAGGCTCATAGTGGTATCCAATTCACCGCGGGAATTTCTCGATTTCTCGTTGAAGGGGGTATCGGACAGGTTTGAGAGAATTTTTTCCTGCGTCTCCGATTTCGGGGAGGTCAAGAAACACAGGGGAGTATACGAAAAGGTGGCGGACCTCCTCTCCGCCCAACCAGGGATGTTCCTCCACGTAGGAGATCACTGGAAGTTCGATTATCAGGTACCCAGGGAAATTGGGATGAAAACAGCCTTCATAGACAGGGGTGACGGAGAGGTAGAAGATCGAGACGACGGCGTGATAACTGACCTGAGAGAGATCACCAAAGTACTTGAGGGGTCCTCGACTTAACCCTCTACTACGCCCTCGCCCCCCGGACTTCGAGTTCTCCCCAAGTAGATAAACGCACCGGCGAGGACGATCAACGCCCCGCCGGCTAGAGAATAACCCGTTACGTTCTCTCCGAGAAAGATTACCGCCATAACAACGGCTGCTGCCGGTTCGACTATGATCAATATAATAGAAGATACGCCCGCCCTGACGTCCTGAAGACCCCTTGCGAACAGGGAGTAACCCAGTGCCGTCGAGAAAAGCACCAGACCCATAAGGTTAAAAAGGGTGCCACCCGAGACGTCAAACTTTACGCCGTCAAATAGGACAACTGGAATCAACCCCACACCCCCAAATAGAGCGGGCCAAAATAGTGTCTGGAGGGTTGTCTTGGTCCGGGCAAAGGACTTTAATCCCAGGATCACCGCAGAATATGTTATCCCGGAGGCGAACGCCATTGTATATCCGACAAGCGAGCCCGAGCCCGAGGGCGAGAATATTGCCACGTTGTAGATCAAGATCACGCCAACAAACGCCCCAATTAACGCAACTACCTCGTATTTGGTTACCCTCTCCTTGAGTACGAGTGCCGAGTAAACGATGGTCGACAGGGGGAAGGCGACGTAATGGAGGAAGACCGCTTTTGATACGGGGATTATCAAAAGCGATTTTAAGTAAAGGCTGAACGTGAGGGCAAAGCCAATCAAGCCACCGACCATCCCAATTCCAAATTCCCTTGCGGAGTTAAGCCTTAGCTGTCCCAGCTTTCCCCTAAACCCTTCATAAGTAACGATCAAAAGCGCGGTGGAGATAAGCCTTATGGAGACGAGCAAAATAGTAGAGATGCTCGCTCCAATGCCTTTGACGAACACCCCAATGGCGCCAAAACAGACCCCGGCGAAGACTAAGTATAGCATAGAGGTAAGTATAATCATTCGGAGGATAAAATAAAACACGATGCCTCCGAACCCCACCGACACCCGGCCGGGCCCACAAAAGCGTGTAAAAGCCGCCTTATTTTGGTTAAAGTATTGTAGGTGAAGCAACTATAAACCTTGATATTAATATCAACTATCGTTTCAGAGGGGGTCGAAAATGAAAGAAGTAAGGCCATACGGCTCGTGGGAGTCACCGATAACGGCAGAAAAGGTCGCTTCGGGGACAATTGGGTTAAGGGAAATAACCGAGGACCGTGGAGAGATCTATTGGTTGGAGAGCAGACCGAGTGAAAACGGACGGAACGTGGTAGTCCGAATGGAGGGCGAGGAGGGGCGAAGTGTGGATTTAGTCCCCCACGAATACAATGCTCGAAGTAGGGTACACGAGTACGGTGGAGCTTCTTACCTAGTCCATCAAGGGGCGCTGTACTTTACTAACTTCGCCGACCAGAGGATCTACACGAAACTAAGTGGGCAAAGCCCTCGACCGTTAACCCCCGAATCCGATCGACGGTACGCGGACTTCACCGTTGACTCCCACAGGGAACGGTTAATCTCCGTGTGTGAAGATCACCAAGGTCAGGGTGAGGCGGAAAATTATCTCATAGGGATAGACCTGGAGAACGACGGCCCGGGTACAAAGCTAACAGGGGGTCACGACTTCTATTCGAGCCCCCGGCTTGACGACAGCGGGCGTTACATTTCCTGGCTCACCTGGGACCATCCAAACATGCCCTGGGACGGCACGTCGCTTCACGTAGCCAAGCTCGACCAAGCTGGCCACCTGGTTGACGGTCGGGTGATTGCAGGAGGAAGGTCCGAGTCGATCACGCAACCCAGGTGGGGACCAAACGGTTATCTCTACTTCATCTCGGACAGAACGGGCTGGTGGAACCTGTACAGATGGAAGGACGGAACCAAAACGCAAGTCACCAACGAAAAAGCTGAGTTCGGTACTCCCGATTGGGTATTTGGGATCTCGACCTACGACTTTGTCTCGGAGGAGGAAATAGTCTGCACGTACTCCACGGACGGAACCTGGTCTCTAGGAATCATCAACCCCTCAAGCAAAGCGATCCGCGATATAGACGTTCCCTACACTTCGATTTCATCGCTAACGACGAGTGGAGACGATATATATTTCGTCGGAGGAAGCTCCAGGGTACCGGAGGGAGTAATCAAGTTAGACCTCTCCGACTACAAGCCCAAAACAATTAAGCTCTCCACCAGCCTCGAAGTTGAAGACGGTTACCTCTCCGAACCCTCC
>JAGXLQ010000140.1 GCA_018334595.1 Candidatus Bipolaricaulota bacterium
CGACCTCCTTGATAATGGCAACGTCCAGCAGGCCGTCGGTCGGATCGGCGTGAGGAATCAAGTTGATCCCCCCTCCGGTATACCGGGAGTTCATGACGAAGACAGCCGTGCTCAGGCATTCCCGTTCCCTCCCGTCTATCTCCAACAGGAGTTCGTACGTCTCCAGGGAGGAGAGAGTCCGCAACACGCTGGCGAGATAGGCAAGCGAGCCCCTGAAGAATCCATTCCTCATGGTCACAAACGTCGCCACCACGTCCGAGGGAAATCCTACGCCCATAACGTTAAACAACCGGCCGTTATCCGCCCCCATGTCTATATGGACGGGCTTACCATGAACCACGGCCCGCGCTGCCTCAACTATCGACCTGGGGACTCCCAAGCTGCGTGACAGGTCGTTTCCCATCCCGGCCGGGACGATTCCCAGCGGCGTGGAGGTAGAGGCAAGGCCGTTCATAGCCTCCCGCACTGTGCCATCCCCTCCCATCACGGCCAGGGTGCCATCTTCTTTCTCCAGATCCTTCACAATCTCCGTTGCATGCCCGGGATACTCGGTACGGTAAACTTCCAGGCCTACCTCTTCCTCTTCCAGCGTCCGTCGGACCCGCGGAAGCACTCTAATCGTCCTTCCATGCCCTGCAACTGGATTAATGACTAGATTAATTTGCATTTACCTCACCATTTGTGGTATAAAGTGAATCGAAAGTCTTGCTATTAATCCTTAACCAGATTTGTTCGTTATCGAGGCTGAGTATTCGATAGGATAATGGTAACGTATAACGATCTCGGCGCAACGATGGTGGGTTGATTTACCCCTGTCTTAGACGCAGGTTAAGCAGGTTAACCGGTCTGATAAGGGTCGATTTACGGGATTCGTGATAGATAAAACTGGTAATATCGTACTTTTTGCCCTATATTCCATTCAGGATTGGATTTTAGGACCAATTCATCTTATAATCCACAATATAGGTAAAAAGTGTAACTAATTAATCCTAACGGGAGGTTTAGACGTATGAACAAAGGCGAGTTTGTCGACAGGTTAAGTGAAGCTACTGGTTTTACAAAAAAGGATTCCAAGAAAGCTCTGGACTCTGTTATCGAGATAATCACTGATGCATTGAAGGACAACGAAGAGGTTCTGCTGACGGGATTCGGGAAGTTCGAAACTCGATCACGGAAAGCAACGGAAAGGATTAACCCTCAAACTGGCGAAAAGATCGAAGTACCCAGCAAGGTAGTGCCTGCGTTCAAGACGGGTAAAAACCTAAAAGAAGGGGTTGGAAATAGCCTTAAGGCGGTAGAGAACAAATCTGGCGAACTGGATATTAAGAAGAAGTAACAATTGACGACGGGGTTGACCAATCGCCTTGATGGCGACACTTGACCAATCGCCGTGGGTTCGCAATAAGGTTAGGAGTTATATAACGGTTAAATGCCATCCCGTTTGCCCTGAGGGTTAACGGGATGGCATTTACATTTTTCTAGCACCAACTAAGATCAACTCATCTTGCTAAAACGTCCACGTGAGAGCTACCTCGCAGCCGCTCGGAGGGAATCATACTAGCACGTTTATCATAAACGGCAACACGAATCCAATTAACAGGAGAGTCACTATCGGATAGACGTGGTTGATGAGCGTTGCCTCCTCCTTATTCACCACCGTATAGGCATGGTTAATCGCCGAGAGTATCAGGAAAATCAAGGTAATGCTCATCAAAGTTACCTTGGCATAGACCCCCCAGCCCACAGCGTATACCAGTAATGTTGCAAGCGCCAGAGCAAGATCGTTAAATGCGGATTCACGCTGATATCCGCCGCTTTCGGAGTAACCTGCCAGTTCGGCCGCCGCCTCCCCGAAAAACAAGCCCTCGATTCCACTCAACCCAGCCAGAGACAGAACTACAGTAATTGTCAATATACTGAATTGATATTCGGGATCACCACTAAACCAAAACGCAAAAAATATTCCCACGGCGACTCCTACCAGTCGCAGTACTTCTAACGAGCGGCAAATGAACTTCTTCGTCATATTATTCACCTCAATTGAGCGTAAGGGCGAGAACATTCATAGCCCTGGACTGGGCTGTAGAAACCCAATTCAGATGAGTATAGCATAAAAAAATTTGTTAAACAAGAACCTTGTATAATGTAAACGATAAACCTTAGGGGTTGGTGGCATAATAAATAGATAATTGAAAGACTGTCTTTTGCAATTAATTATTGCAGAAAAATGACATTAAATCAGAGGGGAAGTTTCAACAAATTAGTCATCCAAAATAGAGAAATGTATCAGAAAGAACTGGAAAGAAGTTCTATTCCCGAGGTGGTTACCAGCACGGGAGAAACTATTCTTTCCGTAAATGAAAGTAAAGAAGATAGTGGATACGACGGAATACCCGTATCACCAGGAATATATGAAGGCCAAATTAAAGTGCTGAAAAACCCTGAAAATAGTAGCAGATTAAACAGGGGAGATGTTTTGGTCACAAAAGCTATCAGTCCAGCAGGGACTCCATTATGTTTAGAAATAGGCGGATTAATTACTGAAATGGGTGGTCCTATGTCACATGGTTAAGTTGTAGCCAGAGAGTACGGTATACCGGCAATTTCCGGTACAAGAGAGGCAACAACCAGGTTTAAGGATGGGCAATTTGAACGGGGAAACGGGAATTGTAGAAATAATAACATAACGATAATACTTACAGAAGAGAAGAATATAATTAAAAAATAATTGTCAAAAGACCAAAATCAACGGTTCGGAGAAAATTGCTTTTTTGTGAGGGTCAAAAATACTATCACCGCAGCACCTATTGTCGCCCCGGCAGCGTAGCTTAAACCACCAGCTTCACCCCACCTTGCAACGGTAATTCCGGCCAGAGCCCATAAAATCACCAGACCGTAAACTGAATCCCTGATCTTCAGGATCATATAGGCAGCGAGAGCGATAATGACAACAAGCACCACGCTGAACCAAAATTCTTGAGATAGTCCGAACCCTCCCCAGTCAAATTTCACCGTAAGTGTGGCGACATTGGCAATGGTAGCCACGCTTATCCAGCCAAGATATATGCTAAACGGTAATAAGTAACCGCTTCCTCCGACCTCACCGTTCCTCAGTCGCCGGTACAGGAGAATAAGAGACAGCAGCAGGGCAACCATTACAACCAGTGAGAGCACAATAAGGTCGTAATGCCAGGTAAAAATCCAGACCCCGTTAAGAACGGAAGAGACAGCAAAGTACCAGCCAATATCGAAAGTAGTCTGGATCGGGCCTTCCTTTCCCTTAATGGCACCCCATACCAAGTATATCACTAACAACGCGAGGGCAATGTAAATTACGCCCCAGATTATGAACGTAAAGCCGGCGGGGGTAAAGACGTTGTAGTACCTGTCGGATATTTCCGCGGTCGTGATATTATTTAATGGAAGGTAATTGGCCAGAAAGTTCATAACCACCATGAATATAAAGGCCAGTACGTTACCCATCATAAGGTTTGCGGTTCGTGATCTCTGTCGAGAAATACTACTCATAATCTCCTCTTTTATTTTTCAACATTTGCCCTGTACCTTACGGTTTTGCTCGATCGTATTTTACTATAATATGTAAATCGTTGCACTATGGGTAACCTTCAGTTAGGCTTTGGGGTAATTAACCCCCACAGCCCCAACCAAAGGAGAGTAACAATTATGACAAAGTATAACGAGGATATAATCATCAAAGCAAGACTGAAGTACCTGGAAGAGTACTACAAGTTAGAGGACGAAGGTAGTAAGTTCGACACGGTAAAAGAGTTGTGTGAGTTCTTTGACATCTCGAAGAAGACTCTCTACAAGTGGAGAAACAGATACGAAGAATCGGGAAAAGATCCACAGAGTCTACTCAACAGATCGACCGCTCCCAAGAACCCTCACGGAAAGCCGCCCAAGTGGCTCGAGAGAACGGTTGTATCGATAAGGGACCGGTTAGGTTGGAGTAGCCTCAATGTTAGCGTCTACTTAAAGCGTAGGGGCGTTATTAACCCCAATACGGGAAAGCCCGTAAGCGAGTACGGGGTGCGCTGTATCTGGGAACGCTACAAGCGTGGGGCAAAGTACGAGAAAGAAGAAACTTAAGAGGCCAAACGTTACGAGAAGGAGAAAACAGAGAGAACCAGGAAGCACCAATCTGGAAGTTACCCAGAAGATGAGAGGTCATCCGAGTTATCTCCCGAGATCAATAATGGTGAAAAGATTCCAAATTATCAACTTGCTGGAGGTGAGACTTGACTTTACCCCATAGTCCCTGTAAGGAGATGATTTAAC
>JAGXLQ010000141.1 GCA_018334595.1 Candidatus Bipolaricaulota bacterium
TAGTGTACCGAAACGTCCTTAAGTACAAGAACCTGGATATTTTGCCGTTTTACGAGTTCCTCACCCGACCGATAATGGCGGTACTAACCCGCAAGGGATGCGACAACAACTGTGCCGGCTGTGGAGGTTCAAACTTTTCCTACAGCACTATCTGTAACAGAAACGGGGTTGGGTTGCGCTCGCCCGAGAGGGTAGTCGAGGATATCCTTAAAGTCCAGGAATACCGAACTCCCGCATTTATAATCGGTGACCTGGGATCACCCGAGGAAAAATATGGTCGCGAGATACTTTCCTTGCTCGCGAATGAAGACGTTAATATCCCGATTATCTTCGAGTTTTTTTACCCTCCTTCACCAGATTTTCTAACAGAGATGGGGAACTCGGTTGACGAATTTAGCATCGAGATGTCCCCGGAGTCGGGAGTGGAAGAGATCCGGATGGAGACGGGGCGAGAATACAGCAACGCTGAACTGGAGAGGGCAATAGACGGGGCTTTTTCTGCGGGGAGCAGCCAGTTTGATCTTTACTTTATGATAGGGCTGAGGGACCAGGACCGAGAGTCCGTTCAGACTACGGTTGACTACGCCTCCTCGCTGCTCGACAGGTTCCCAGACGGGAAACTAATTCCATTTATATCTCCGTACAGTCCTTTCTTGGACCCCGGTTCACTCGGATTTGAACACCCGGACCTTTACGGGTACGAGAAGTACGCGCAAACGTTAATGGATCATTACGACCTTCTTGACCAAGGCGTCACCTGGAAGGATTTCTTGAGCTATCGAACAAACCGGTTAAGCAAGTCAGACATAGTTGATTTAAGCTATAGTGCGGCTATCCAATTCGCAGAGATGAAAAACAATGTGGGAATAATAACTGATCGAGTGCTCAGAGATATCAAAGATAAGATCGACGCCTCCAGAAAGATGATCGCCCTTGCAGACAAAAGGACAAGTGGTGGAACTGAACAGATAAAGACCTCCCTCCAGGAACTGGACGAACGTCTTACCATAGATAGAGGGGAACTGGATTGGGCAGACGCATTCAGTCCGGAAAGGTTTACCGCTGTTCTTTCAAAAGGACTAAAGATCTACGGGGAGACAATTAAGGAATCGAGAGTTTACTCCAGGATAACCAGTCTCTTCCACCTCATTTCGCAGTGATGTCGACCAAAAAGATTCTATTTGAAATTTTTCGCTTCACCCTTATTATTTACATTGTGATAACAAACACATAAATTATCAGACATGAAAGAGCAAAAGATTCCAAAAGAGACCATCAAGAGACTCCCGCTGTATTATCGGTGCCTTAACAGGCTCGTGGTACTCGGGAAGGATACACTCTCATCTACCGAGCTATCCGAGTACCTGGGGATCAAGCCAACCCAGATTAGAAAGGACTTATCCTATTTCGGAGACTTCGGGACCCGGGGCGTTGGTTACGACCTGCGAAAGCTTTTTAAAGAAATTGAATCCATATTGAACCTCGAGAGGTCCTGGAACATTGCAATTGCTGGCGTAAGCAACATCGGTTGCGCCATCATGGACCTTTTGGACTTTAACCATTCTGGATTTAACATCGTGGCAGCCTTTGACAGCGATAACCGTGTCGTGGGGTCAAACATCTACGGCATAACTATACAAGACCTCGATAACCTCAAAGAGTGTACGGCGGACGAGCCCATCGATATCGGAATAATTGCCGTGGACCCCGTAGACGCTAGAGAGGTCGCTAACTGCCTGGTAGATAAAGGAGTGAAAGGAATTGTTAACTTCGCCCCCACCTTGCTGAACTTGCCCAAAGAAATTGAAGTCGTACAGATGGATCTAACCAGCGAACTGGGCTGGCTTGTCTTCTATATCGGGCACAGGTAATACTTTTTTGTTGTGTCCACCCCCCGCGTCCAATCGCGAGATCCCCTTCAGAGCTACAAATATTAGACAAGATATAATCGATAGTAGACTTGAAAAAAATTACTATCTGTATTATTATGATTTTGTGAAAGAATACACAAGTACAATGATGGGGTAACTGTCCGTGTCTCGATGATTGCCTGTGCGAGGAATAACTTCTATGTTTAAAGAACCGGCTTCAAACGAGGATAAACAAAGGAAAGATACACAAGACGGCACGTTCATTGACTGGAGGAAGGTTTTCTATAAGTACGCGGCAGTCGGCTTCAATTCACCAGACGAATCCCTTATTGAAGAACTTGAATCCGGCTTATTCTTCGAGGGCTTAGCAAGGTTCTCTGACAAGGCGAGCCTGGAAGTCCACGAGGATATCCGTAAGTTGGAAAGATCATTTGCCCAGAAAAAGCCAAGCGACTACTTCACTGCGCTACAAGCCGAGTACGTTAGCCTCTTCGTCTCCGACTTGGGTGGTCCACGGGTCCATCCTTACGAATCAATCCACGTCGATGGGACTGTACAGGGAGAGTCGATGAGAAAGGTAGCTGACTTTTATTCCCGTTCCGGTCTAGTCAAGAAAGAAAACTTCTCAGACATGCCAGATCACATTGCCGTAGAACTGGAATTCCTTCACAAGCTCAGCAAACTGGAAGGGAGGGAAAGCCTGGAATTGTCATACGGTTTTCTGGACGAACACCTGCTCAAATGGTTTCCTGGTTTTGCAGACCAGGTGAGAAGAGAGACCGATCATTCATTTTATCGGGTCCTCGCTAAGTGGGTCAATTTGGGCCTAATCGAGGACAAAAAATTTCTTGAAGGTGAACTACAAGATGGAAATTAATTTGACATATGTTACTTACCTAGGAGGTTTAGGCTATGCCAGATTTTAGTCGACGTGACTTTCTAAAGCTCTCAACGGCAACAATAGGTGCGCTGGCCTTTAGTGGGATATCAAAACTGGGATCGCCTCAGGTGAGGGCGGCACCTAACTTCTGGTGGCAGGAAGAAACGGCCACCAAGTTTAACTACTGTGAAATGTGTTACTGGCATTGTGGAGTCAAAGCGGAGGTCGCAAACGGACGCGTGGCAAAGATTTACGGGGACGATGAGGACCCCCTCAGCCAGGGGAACTTATGTCCCAGGGGGCAGGCAGGAGTCCAACAGCTTTACAATCCTGACCGGTTGAAAAAACCTCTTATTAGCGTGGGAGAGCGGGGAGAGGGTAAATATCGAGAAGCGACCTGGGGGGAGGCACTCGATTACACGGCAAATAAGCTTTCCAACGTTAGCGAGAAATACGGTGGGCCCGAGTCAATCGCCTGGCTGAATCACACTTCAAGCGGTGCCTGGTTTAGCCACCTTGCAGCAGCGTGGGGAAGTCCCAATTCGGGAACCCCCGCACATTCGCTCTGCCTGGGCGCACGAGAAATTGCCTCACAACTCACATTTGGCAGACCGGTTGGTGAACACATGCCTGTAGACTGGGAGAACTCGGAATTCATCGTCCTAATCGCTAACCATATCGGCGAAAACTCACACAACACACTGATGAAAGATTTCATGGGTGCGCTGAACAACGGCGCTAAACTGGCCGTGGTCGACCCCAGGTATTCCACCGCTGCCGGTAAGGCCGACTGGTGGTTGCCGATAAAGCCGGGTACTGATACCGCTCTACTTTTGGCCTGGATAAATCTCATAATTTCGACAAATAACTATGACCACGACTACATAGATAAATTCGCGATTGGATTTGAGGAGTTAAAAGAAGGAGTCAAGGACTACACTCCAGAGTGGGCGAGCAAAATCACTGACCTAGACGCGGGAGTTATCAAGCGCGTAGGCCTGGGTTTGGCCAGATACAGGCCCCACTCCGTAGTCCCGCCCAACAGGCATACCTCCTGGTACGGGAACGACACGCAAAGGTTGCGGGCCTTGTTCATTCTAAACGCGCTTTTGGGAAACTACGGCCGTGAAGGCGGGTTCTACTTTGCCGCAGCTCCGTGGATCGGGGACTACAAATACCCCTCGATGAAGCTTGAAAGCACCGGTGGAGGTTGCGGTGGTGGCTCAGGCGAGCTCGGCTCCGACTCACTGCCCGAAGGCGTTCGGCCCAGGGCGGACGGTAAAGGTAAGAAGTTCCTCTATGGCAGCCTGGCTGAACCAGAGCTGATCGAGGCAATGGTTACTGAGAAGCCGTATCCGATCAAGGGATTGATAGCCGACGGTACGAATCTTTTTCACTCGGTGCCGGACAAGGAGAGAACAAAAAAAGCTCTCCGAAACCTCGACTTCTACCTGGCAGTAGACATCCTCCCCCAGGAGCACGTCATGTGGGCTGACGTAATCCTCCCGGAAGCTACCTACCTGGAACGC
>JAGXLQ010000142.1 GCA_018334595.1 Candidatus Bipolaricaulota bacterium
CAGGTAGATTACCTGTTGACTTATGATTGCTGAGGCCGGAGGAACAACCGCAAGATACATCAGCAGCATAATCAGCATTCCTCCGTAGCTTGCCAGTCTGAGTGCGAGGCCGAAGACCAATGCCAGCCCCACGAGGACTAATGCCCAAATCAACAGCTGGATTACGGCCGGATTCCCCCAGAAGTTAAGAAGAACATTTCCAATCGGCCCCCGAGGATATGTGGTCGGAAGGACTACCCCCACTACGTTCCACGCGTCCCAGCCACCTCCGACAAATAGCCTCAATCCTATGCCGATGAAACTCGCTCCCGTGGCTATCCTCGCCAAGAGCAGGCTAAACCTCAACCCAAGTGAGTAGTTTTGTGCATTCAGGGTCCTTGTCTCCATTCTAAACCTCCTAAGTTATAATTGTATCCACAGTCGTATATTATAACAATTGTAATATATTTACCGATTATTACCACCCTAGGCAGTTATTACTGAACGTTTGAGCTCCTCAATTATGGCCACGGTATCTATTCCCTTCGGGCAGGCCTCGACACAGTTAAATACCTTATTACAGCCCCACACACCGTCCTTCTCGTCGTCCAATATACCTATGCGCGAGTTCCTATCCACGTTCCTGCTGTCCTCCAGCCAGCGAAAGGCCCTCACCAGGGCCGCCGGTCCCAGGTAATCCTCGTTGTCCCAGTACGTCGGGCAGGAAGATGTACAGGCTCCGCAGTTTATGCACTCGGTCGCTTCCATTATTCGGTCGAGCTCCCCCGGGGTTTGCCTCTCTTCTTCCAGGTCATCCACCGTATTCTTTCCGGAGATAAATGGCATAATTTGACTGTCGTGGTCAAAAAATCTTTCGTCGTCAACTACTAGGTCCTTAATCACAGGAAACCCCGGCAGGGGGGATATCTCGACGAAAGAACCCTCGTCCACCTCCAGGTCGACGACGTGCGTCTTACAGGCCAGGCGGTTTTTTTCATTTATCAACATCGCACATGACCCACACGAACCGTGCCCGCAGGTATGCCTGAAGGTTAAGCTTCCGTCACGTTCCTCCTTCAGTTCCCGGAGGGCGTCGAGAACCGTCAGTTCCCCCAGTTTTTGCTCGGAAACATCCAGGTAAAATTTCTCAAAATGGCTCCCCTCGTTTGACTCGGGATCGTAGCGGTTTATCCTAAAGGCAATTTTCTTCATCATTCACCTCTCCTCTAACCGGACTCCCCGGTCCTAACCGGTCTATAGCTCAAGCGGTAATTTCCGCCCTGACCCTTCTTGATAAAGGTGTGAACAGCCCACTCTCCGTCGTCCTTTTCAGGAAAATCCAACCTGTAGTGTGAGCCTCGGCTTTCCGTTCTCTCGTACCCACCGTTGACGATCGCCGAGGCGAACTCCAGCATATTTTTCAATTCCAGCGCCGAGCGGAGCTCAGTGTTGAAGGTCCGGCCTTTGTCATCCAGATGGAGGTTTTCTTCGAATTCTCTCTTGATATCCTGGATCTCAGCGGCCGCTTGCTCAAGCTCCTCCCCGCTTCGAAATACTCCACAACGGGAAGACATTGTCTCCTGGAGTTGGCAGCGGAGGGCACCAACCCTCCCCGAACCGTCCGAGGCGAGCAGCGAACCCAGCATGTCGTCTTTCTCGGCTAAGTCGTCGCCCCCCACCTGTCCTCTTTCCCCCCTTCTTGCCGCCTTCGCTGCAGCCTTACCTACCCGCTTGCCGAACAGGACCGCCTCGAGCAGAGAATTTGTGCCCAGGCGGTTTGCCCCGTGGACGCTCAAACAGGCGGCCTCTCCCGCGGCAAATAGGTTATCCCAGTTCTTCCCCTCCTCGTGAAGCTTTACCCTTCCGTCCAGAGTTACGGGTATGCCACCCATGCAGTAATGTGCGGTCGGCTGAACGGGGATCGGAGTTTCTGACGGGTCAACGTTAGCGTAGTCCTTCGCTATCTGGCTGATCGTCGGAAGCTTTTCCCACAGCGTTCGCTGCGAGAGATGAGTCAGGTCAAGGTGAAGGTGGTTTCCACCGTCTATACCCTTCCCACGGTTTATCTCATGCTGCATCGCCCGCACGACTTGGTCCCTGGGAGAAAGCTCCATCATATCGGGATTGTACCTCTTCATAAACCTCTCCCCGTCGTCGTTTAACAGGTAACCACCCTCCCCCCTGGCCGCTTCCGAGATGAGGATCCCACTTCCGGCCAGACCCGTGGGGTGGAACTGTATGAACTCCATGTCCTCAACAGGTATTCCGTTACGCAGGGCAATAGCCAGACCGTCTCCTGTACTTGCTGCTCCGCTGCTGGTATACTCGAAGGCCTGCGTGCAGCCACCGGTGGCTAAGATTACCGACTTTGCGGAGAACCCCACGACTTCGCCGGACCTGATGTCGTAAGCAGTTACTCCCTCGACTGTTTCCTCACTCGTGAGCAGATCGAGCAGAAAGTACTCGTCGTAGATGTTGACGCCCAATCGGACGTTTTCCCCGTATAGGGCATAGGCAATTCCGTGCCCGGTGCGGTCGGCGGCATAAAGAGACCTCGGTAACCTATGTCCCCCAAACGGTCGCTGATCTAGCCTTCCGTCTTTAGTCCTACTAAAGGGGACGCCCATGTTGTTCAGCTCCAGCACCGCTTCAGGCGCTCCTCGCGTGAGGACCTCACAAGCGTCGTGGTCCACAAGGCCATCACCGCCACGAACTGTATCCTTGAAATGGACACGCCAGCTGTCGTCTTTTCCTGCTTCCGTATTCCCCAGCGAAGCAGCGATCCCGCCCTGGGCGGTAACGGAATGCGAGCGCAGGACGTTTACCTTGGAGATTATCGCAACGTCGTCAACAAACTCCCTTGCCGCAACGGCAGCTCTCAAACCGGCGGCACCGCCTCCAACAATTACCAGATCGTGTTCGTGTTTCTTCATAGCTCTCCTTTTATTTATCGTTATCTAAGAACGTTCTCCTCAACTACCCTCCCGTCGTACATGTAGTAGTCGCGGCTCGACAGGTCGGCTGCCAGCCGCAGGTTCTGATCGACAAACAGTACAGCCACCCCTTCTTCGGACAGCCTCCTCAGCGCTTCTACGAACCTCGTCAACGAGTTCTCGGCAAGGCCGAGAGAAAACTCATCAAGCAGGAGGACAGTAGGCTCCGTCATCATGGCCCTGGCCAGGGCGAGGGTCTGTTGTTCGCCCCCGCTCAACGAACTTGCCCGCTGCCGCTGCAACCGTTCGAGGGAGGGGAAATATTCGTACCCCCTGTTTATCCCCTCCCGAACCCTGTCCGGAAAGAGGTGCTTACCCGTTGCTAGATTTTCCTCTACGCTCATCTTTGGAAATACGTTCGACTCCGAAGGACAGTAACTGATTCCCATTCTGACCCGCCTATCCGCTGCGAGACCGGATACGTCCGTTCCCAGCAAGGCTACCCTTCCCTCAACACCCGGTTCCAGACCTGCGATCGACCTCAACGTCATCGTCTTACCGGACCCGTTCTCCCCCACCAGAGCAACTATCTCATCCTCGCAGACCGTGATATCCACCAGGTCAAGTATCCTCCCGGCGTGGGACTCGAGAACAAGGTCGTTGACTTCCAGCACTTCATTCATTTGGAATCCTCATCCTCCCGCGCTCCATATAAATTAACCTGTCCGCAAGCCCGGCAACAGCAGACATGTTGTGCTCAACCAGCAGGATGGTAACTCCCCTCTCACGGAGGAGGCCTATCAGGCCGGAGATATCCCCCAAATCGCCGGATCCTGTTCCCCCGAAGGGCTCGTCGAGCAACAATAGCTCGGGCCTGGTAGCGACCGAAATCGCCAGCTCCAGTCTCCGTCTGTAACTGAACGAAAGGTCGCGGGCGGGCCTGTCCACCATATCAGAAAGGTCCGTGACCTCTAGCACCCAGTTGGTTAAATCCTTTTCGGCCGCGGTGCCGCCGCCTGTCGTACGTCCGTCCGAAGTCGAGCGCCGCCGGGCTCTGTCCGCGGCTGCAGCCAGGTTTTCTCCGACGGAAAAGCCCCCGAAGACCCTGCTCTTCTGGAAAGTTCGGGTAATTCCTGCTTTAACCCGTCTGTGGACGCTCCATCCGTTAATTCTCACACCTTTAAAGTAAATATCACCTGAAGTGAGGGGCAAGAAACCGCTAATCAGGTTGAACAGGGTCGTCTTTCCTGCACCGTTGGGACCCACCAGGCCGATCGTCCTCCCCCCGTTTATCGACAGGTTCACACGATGGACAGCCTTAAGGCCGCCGAACTCCTTGCTGACGTCGTTCAACCTCAGTAT